>MDVR01000017.1 GCA_001940725.1 Candidatus Heimdallarchaeota archaeon LC_2
GGAAAGTTTTTGATTTAGGTCTGGTATTGATAGAATAATTAACTTAAGAGATGAAAGATGACAGAAAAAGCGCTTAAAAAAAAGAAGAAAGAAAAAGAATCAATTCGCATTTTTGGCATGCCAAAAGGTGTTGTTTTGTGGCCTACATCCCTAACAGCAATCATTTGTGGGATAATATTCTTGCCGCACATTATTTTTCTCTAAAATAGCCTTCAAAGTGTCAAGAATATCATACAACAAATCAATTTTTTCTTGTTCTATACCTAATGCTTTAGAATATTGAACTAATAGATTTTTTGAATATATTTTTTGTCTCTTGTCGGTCTCTTTTAAATCCATAAGACCTTGTAATTATAAAATAAATAAAACAGTGATTAAGTTCATTATGACTTATTATTATTTTATTTTTAAAAATTTCACACAGATCTCAATTTCACACTCTTTGAATTTAGTAATTCAATTAATAGGAAGTATCTGTTCACAAAATATAATACTTGTTAAAAATTTAATTACTTTTATCAAGCGTTCATCAAGCTGAAATTCAGATGGTTTAAAATAATTAAAATTAAATTTAAAATTATGACACGTAAAGGGGCTGGGAGATTACGTCAATCGAAACAAAAAGGGATCTTTAATCAAAAAAAGAAATCCCAAAAAAATTTTCTAATAATTGTTTTAATTTTATTGGGAGGCACAATTCCTATATTTCTACTTTCGTGAAATCAGCTTAATTAATATAATTTGAATATTGAATAGATATCATTTACTAGGAAAGTTTTTGATTTAGGTCTGGTATTGATAGAATAATTAACTTAAGAGATGAAAGATGACAGAAAAAGCGCTTAAAAAAAAGAAGAAAGAAAAAGAATCAATTCGCATTTTTGGCATGCCAAAAGGTGTTGTTTTGTGGCCTACATCCCTAACAGCAATCATTTGTGGGATAATAGCAATCATCGTTGATGATATTGATAAAACTCTTTCAACCATTTTCCTTTTAGTATTTACTATCAATTTAGCAATTCTTTTCTTTGATTTTTCAAGAGGGGCTGTTGTCGGTTTAGTCGGTATTGTATTCGGTTTAGGCACCATAGCAGTAGTTAATAAAGAAAATATACCATTTGAACGAATTTTAGATACCTTAGAACAGAGTATTGGAGGTGCATCAGGTGAGTTTTTACTAATTTACGGATTGATATTGCTACTTATGATGTTATTAGGTACCCTTTTCAATAGAACTTTCAATTACTATATTGTTTCTAGAAATGAATTGGTTAGCAAAACTGGTATTTTGGGTGATGCTAGGAGATATGGCGCACCGAATCTGTCCATAACAAAAACAATTCCAGATATTTTTGAATCTTTAATTATGTTTGGAGCTGGAAATTTATTACTTGTCACACCGAATAGAGATGCTCATTTTTATATCGAAAATGTTCCACATATTAATAGGGTTGAGAAAAGACTTCGAGATTTATTGAGCAAACTTGATGTAGAAGTATTTCAGTTGTAATAGTTTAATTTATTATTTTCAGATTAATCAATTATTATAACCCTGTTGCGTAAACAGGAAATCCTCTCTTTGAGGGGAAAAAAATCTGTTAGAAGAACGTTAATTTTCAATTTATATCCACATAAACTTTACATATTATAAAAAGGGAATATATGAATAAGGAATGAATATTGAACATAACAAGCGTCTAGCTAAGATATTTCTTGAAGAAATCTATGGAAATTGGAAAATTTCTTTGATAGATGATTTGTTTCATCCTCATTATTCAATAATTCCTCATCCCATTCTACCAAAAGTTACTAATTCAATCGATGGGGAAAAAATGATGGTCAATATGTTTCAAATTGCGTTTCCAGATTTGAAGGTTAATATCAAAAAGATGGTCGCTGAAAATAACACTGTAAGTGTATACTGGAAAGCCACTGGTACACATACCGGAAGTTGGTTTGGCGCACAAGGTACAAAAAACAAGGTTTCTTTCAGAGGTTCTCATTATTTCACATTCCAAGAAGACAAAATCATAGAGATCTCTCTTGTTTTTGATAGTTTAACATTGTACGTCCAATTAGGTCAAGATTATGTAAAACAAAAAGAAGAAATCGAATTAGTTGAATATTTAGAATCAATAAAAAGTGCATCTGGGATTGCAGATAATGATAACGAAGTGTAATTTGTTATTGAAAGTTTATTATGTTACTATAATTTCATCAGATGTCACAGGGGTATTATTGTATTTAAAATCAAGGAAAAATAAATATCACTTATAAATTGATATTACAGCTTGATTTACGGCTTTAATCTAGAAATTTATCTAGATATATAGAAGTTGTATAATTTGTGTATCGGTAAAATTTGTGTGAAAAAATTGGTATTAACAGAATCCTATAATGAATCAACTTCAGAATCATTCTCTACAACTCAAACCATACTAATCGGTGATGCAAAAAAGAAATTAAAAACAATTCCGGATGAATCTGTCCATTTGATGGTTACATCACCACCCTACGGCCAAATAAAGGACTATAGTAGATCTGGACAGATTGGATTTGGTCAAGATATCGAAACATACCATAAAGATTTGAACAAAGTCTGGAAAGAAGTTGCTCGTGTTTTACATGCTGGTTGTAGAATGGTAATAAACATTGGAGATGAATTCATTAGATCCTCTAAGAGTCAAATTTATCAAATTGTACCTCATCATGCATTTATCATCAATAATGTCTTAACAAGCTGTCCTGATTTGGTTTATACAGGTACTATTAACTGGTCCAAGGTTACAAAAACCAAAACTAATGGAGGTGGTAAGATAATGGGTAGTGTTTTTACGCCACGAGATGGTCATTTCTTTGTAAACAGGGAATATATTATTGTTTTCAAGAAAAAAGGCAAGGGTCCAAAAAATCGAAAAGAAATTAAAGAAAGATCACGTTTTACAATCGAAGAAAGACGTGAAATGTTCCAAGATACTTGGAAGATTCCTGGAATAAATCAAAATGGGCATATTGCAATGTTCCCTGATGAAGTACCAGAACGATTAATTAGGATGTATTCATTTGTTGGAGATACGGTTTTAGATCCATTTTTAGGTTCAGGTACAACATTAGCAATGGCAGCCAAATGGGAGAGGAATGGTGTTGGTATTGAATTAGGATATACTCCTGATAATACTTGGAAACAATTTACTGAGAACAAAATCCGAGAAAATATAAGCTTGCAGGACGAAATCATATTTATAGACTCTTAATTTTTTTAAGAAAACATTTCGTGCAATCGAAATATTTATTATTATAAATTGCATTATATTGTCTGTGAGAGCACGTTTTCTATCAGCATGGAATGGGGTTGCAACAATTATATTTTTTGCTGGAATATTTTTAGACTTTGAAGTTATGGGGTATTCAGGTGTTATGTTTGGAATCTTTATGTGGATAATTGGAGGATTTATTGTTAATTTATTATTTGGACCTAAGAAAAAAGACTCACGCACTCAATTTTCTAATAGAAGAAGACGAAGAACGAGTTCATCTTCATATGAGAATTCCAATTATAATATTGTAAAAACAGATGAATTCTGCATAGCTTGTGGTAATAAAATATCAGATGGGGAAGGTTATTGTTCAAATTGTGGTACTGCTGTTACAGGTTTTGTCAATAAATAACACTAGATTACTTTGCATCACTTTTAACAAGTTGAAGAAGAGCAACAATAAAAAATGAATAAGCCCACATAACGGCAGCATTCCAGAACTCAGTTGTATCATCCGGAAAAAGTGCATTATTGATACCTAAATCCTTATCCTCCAATAATAGTTGTAATGAATATCCAAAATCGACCACGCTCAATCCAACAAATATAATAAGGAGGGATTGAACTAAACTAGCTACTTTATATGACACCATTTTAATCACTTGATAGGGATTTAATTAATTGAAGTAAACCAACCAGTATGAAACTATATCCCCAAAATACAATGGTATTCCACTATTCTGTTGGGCTATCTGAGAATATTGCTTCAGTTATTCCAAAATCATCACCATTTGGATGACTTCCCGAATATCCGAATTCAAAAACAAGAACTCCAGTAAGTAAAATTGCAATTGATTGGATAATTGATAATAATTTATTTGCCATGTTATTGTACCAAAATTTTTATTATTTATGAGTTTTTTCCCTAACCTTAGTTAAGATTGGGTGTACAAACATTGTAAAGTCAAATATCGGCTAGAATCCATTTATCCAATTTATTATAATTCATTTTGGGTCCCACATTCGGTACAGAAGGGATCCACCTTTGATATTTGATAACCACATTTTACACAAAATATTTTATTTTCATTTTTCATATCAATCATATCAGAATTGTCATCTAAGACACGACTAGGATTTCCATCAATAAACAGTGCAAACTTTAACCACCGCATAAATTTTCTCCAAAGACTGCGATTTTTCCTTTCTGCTTCAGCCATTTTGATTGGAAAAACCGATTCGAGATTTGATAAATCGTCTGGATACAACGAGATTAATTTCAAATTGTACTTGTTATACAAATGAATCTTTTCTTCTTTTCTCTCAATATATTTTTCTCGAATTTCTTTTTCTGCCTTTTCTAATCCCCAATATTCAATATAAATATCATCCTGAGGGATATAAAAGTCATATTTGATCTTGTGCTTCTTTCTGCCTAGTTCAATAGTTTGTTCATAGATATATTCAATTTCTTGAATATGAAGATAATCTGCAACCTGTTTCTCTGATTTACTTCTTACAGTTTCCCCTCTATTTGTCTCTGACATTATCCCAAAAGATCGCTTTGCTTTTGGTTTTTTAGAAGGACGTTGAAAAAGAACTAATAATACAATTATGATAATAAAGAAAATAAGAATTATAAGCAAAGAATCCATAGAATTCAAGCTTTTAATTGATTTTTAGTAGTATAGGTCGGAAGTTGTATTTCATAATAATAACAAATTATAAATTGTATCATTGGCAAATTTCATTGAGAGTTAATGGATATTTAGGAAAAACTTACTTACCTATTGAATTAATTACAAAACATAGGGATCATTCATGATTAATGGTATTGATTTGACTAATAGGGAGCTTAAAAGGCTCATAAAGGAAAAAAATATGTGGCTTGCAACTTTGAGAAACAATAATCAACCTCACCTTGTCCCATTGTGGTTCTTGTACCTAAATTCAAAAATTTATATGTGTACAGCTGAAAATAGTACAAAAATTCGAAATATCAAAAGAAATTCCCAAGCAACTGTATCTTTGGAGGACACGTTCAAAGCATTTATCATTGAATGTAAGGCTAAAATCATTTCTAGTCCTTTTCCAAAGGACATTGTTGAAGGATATGGAAAAAAATTTGATTGGGATATTTCTTCAACTGAGAATTCAAATGTGCTAATTGAGTTAACTCCCATTCACAAAATTGCATTCAATGATGATAAATAATTCGAATCATAAAACATATTGAATAAAATAATAGCATAGAGTAACCTTAGCCTATATTATATTTATCACAAGTGATTTAATAAAGAAATCTATTTTGAAAACAAGGAAAAGAGTGATTAGATCTAAATTTATCTACCCATCTACAATAATGTTGAAATAATTTATTAATTGTCAAAAAATGTTGATTTTTATAAAACTGTTAAAAATGAAGCAATTTTATTTTGTACTTTTATTTCTCCTCATATTCTCAATCACTAATCGGGTAGCTGCTGAACATGAAGGGGGGCTATTTGGAGAAGACGGGGTGAAAAAGTTTGGAAATTTTGCATTGATTTTCATGGGAATTGGTTCTACATATATAGTGCTGAAAAGGTCTTATGTCTATTCAAAGCGATATCTGGTGAGTGAAAAATACCAACCTCTTAAGAAAAATATAGCTAATTTCTATAAGAAAACCAAAGGACCAATGTTGACTATTCATAATATAACGATGATAATTGCAACAATTTTTGCTGTGATCCATGGTATATTTCTCGGAGATGATTTTGAAGCAATTGGGATAACAGGTTGGATTGCTGCAATTCTGATGATAATATTATCAATGTCAGGTATAACTATCTGGGCGAAGTTTAAACCAATTTGGGATTACAAATCGCATCGGACCTACCTAAGATTCATTCATCGACAATGGTTATTTTCAGGGCTCATGATTATTGCATTGCTAATGCATACTGTAATACTTGAAGATTAACCGGTATATAAAAGTCATATTTGATCTTGTGCTTCTTTCTGCCTAGTTCAATAGTTTGTTCATAGATATATTCAATTTCTTGAATATGAAGATAATCTGCAACCTGTTTCTCTGATTTACTTCTTACTGTTTCCCCTCTATTTGTCTCTGACATTATCCCAAAAGATCGCTTTGCTTTTGGTTTTTGGGAAGGACGTCGAAAAAGAACTAATAATACAATTATGATAATAAAGAAAATAAGAATTATAAGCAAAGAATCCATAGAATTCAAACTTTTAATTGATTTTTAGTAGTATAGGTCGGAAGTTGTATTTCATAATAATAACAAATCCTAAATTGTATCCTTTGAGTTAATGGATAATTAGTATCCAAATTTTTCGTATTTTTTATAAGATACATCTTGAATCTGGTTTATTTAGAGAGAGGATGACTAAATTTGATTTCTGACTATACGGGGGGCATTTCGACTTTAATTGTATTAATTTAATTTAATTTGTTTTTTTACCAATTAATTTCAACCGATAATATCAGATATTGAATAAAAGTTTTTAATTAATCAACGAATAACATTTATTCTATAGTTGAATGGTAATTCAAGAAAAATTAAGGAGTCAAAATATATGAATGGATTTGAGAAATTTGTAAATGAATTCGGTACAAATACTAATTTACTTGAATTCATAATAGATAATTCGCCTGAAATTATATTTATTAATGACCTTGACGGGAATTTCATCTATTCAAATAAATTAGAATTATTAGGTTATTCTAAATCAGAATTAGAAAATCGTAATTTGTTTGAATTCATTCATCCCGAAGATCAGGATAATATCGACAGAGCATTGAAAAATATTCGATCTGGGAGTATCTCAGAAGAAATAGAATACAGATATTTACATAAAAATGGAGAATATGAATTTTTATCATCGAAAACCGTACCAATAAAAGACAATAATGATCAGATAATAGGATACTTAACCAATACTCATGAAATAACTCAGACTAAAGATTTAATCAATAAATTAAAAGTGAGTGAAGAAAAATTTAGGAAGGTATTTGAAAATTCTAATGATGCAATATTCTGGAGTGATGCTGAGACTGGGATCATTTTGAATTGTAACTACAAAGCTTCTAAATTACTTGAAAGGAGTAAAGAAGAGATCTGCGGTCAACATCACTCATTTATTCATCCAAAAAAAGACTTTGAAAATTCTATTAACGAATTTAAGAAAACTTTAAGATTGAGAGGAAGGACTCGAGAAAATGATTTTATCTTGACAAAATCAGGAAATGAAGTTCCAGTTCAAATTAGCTCATCAACAATTGAGATAGAAAATAATACAATTGTACAAGGCGTTGTAAAAGACATTAGTGAAAGAAAAGCATGGGAAAGACAAATTAAAGAAAGTGAAAATAAATATAGAAATGTATTCGAATCTTCTAATGTTGGAATTACGATTTCAACTTTTGACTCAAAAATTTTAGAGGCGAATGAATCATGTGAATTTATACTGGGCTATCCCTATGAAGAATTTATCAATTTAAAAGTAGATGAGATATTTGTTAACTTAGAAGATGGAAAAGAAATCGCTAAGATACTTAAACAGAAAGGACAGATATTTAGTTACGAAACACAATTAAAAACAAAAGATAATTTATATAAATGGACGAGTATTTCATCAAGAATTATTAGAATTAATGATGAAGATCAAATTTTAACATTTTTTGTTGATTTAGATGACAAGAAGCAATTAGAATTAGAATTGAAAGAAAGTCAAAAATTGTATCAGGATTTATATGATAGCGCTCCAGACATGTATATTTCTGTTGATGGGAAAACACATTATGTAATAAGATGCAATCAGGCAACTGCGCGTAATTTAAGATATACTAAAGATGAAATAATTAATAAAAGCATATTGAATCTATATCATCCTTCAGTCAAAGACAGAGTAAAATTGTTGTTTGAGACAAATCCAGAAGCGGATATGTTTTCCGACAATGAACTAATTTTGAAAAGAAAAGACGGAAGTAAGATAGATGTTAGTTTGAATGTTTCAGTGAAAAGGGATAAATCCGGCGAAATTCTCCAATATTTTTCTTCATTGAGAGATATAACAAAACAAAAATTTGCGGAACAAAAAGCAATTCAAAGCAATATTAGGTATCAACAACTGTTTTCTTCATCAAATGCAGGAATCTCCCTCTCCACACTTGATGGTCGAATAGTCGAAATTAATGAAGCTTGGACAAAAATTGTTGGTTATACTCACGATGAATTTCTCAACATGACTATTGCAGATATTTACGTTAATGAAGAGGAAAGAGAAAAATTAATTTCCATTCTTATGCAGAACAGCCAGATACGTAATTTTGAGACACAAGTTATTACTAAAGATAAGAAAATCAAATGGATTAATCTTAGCTCAAGTATTGTTACAATGGGGGATCAGAAGAATGTGCTTACAATTGTTACAGATATTGATGAGAAAAAATATTTACAAGACGAATTAAAAGCAAGTCAACAATTATATCAAGATTTATATGATAATGCACCTGATATGTTTTGCTCTGTACATGCAAAAACAGCAAAAGTGGTAACATGTAATCAAACTCTTGCGACAAATTTGGGTTATACAAAAGAAGAAATCATTGGACAATCTGTATTTAATTTATACCACCCATCCGTAATAGGTCGAACTGAAGTGCTGTTCCAACAATTTAAACAAACTGGAGTAATTTCCAATGAAGAATTAATTTTACTGAAAAAGAATGGAGGTAAAATTGAAGTTAGTTTAAATGTATCACCGATGAAAAATGAATCAGGAGAAATTGTATTCAGTAGATCTGCTTGGCGAGATATAACTGAACAGAAATTTGCAGAGCAAGCTGCATTGAAGAGTAATATTAGATATGAAAAACTCTTTGAAAATATGATCCATGGGTTTGCTTATCATCGAATAATTTTAAAAAATGGAAAGCCAGTGGATTATGAATTTATAAATATTAATGAAGCCTTTACAAGACTCACAGGAATTACAAGAGAAATGGTTATTGGGAAAAGAGTAACAGAAGCTCTACCAGGTATCGAAAATGATCATACAGACTGGATTGGTCTTTATGGAGATATTGCTATTAATCAAAAATCAACATATTTTGAGTCTAGATCAGAGCCACTTGATAAAACCTTCTTAGTACATGCATATTCTCCAGAGAAATATTATTTTGTTACAATTTTTTCTGATATTTCAGATCGTAAAAAAGTGGAGGAAGATCGTTTAAGATTATTAAAAATCGAATCCCTATCCTTATTAGCTGGAGGAATTGCTCACGATTATAACAATTTGTTAGTTGGAATTTTAGGCAATGTTAACTTGATGCAATTGGACAAAAATCTTAACGATAATCTTGAGAATTCATTACTAGAAATAGAAAAAGCGACTCATAGAGCAAGTAATTTAACTAAACAATTATTGACATTTTCGAAAGGAGGAGCGCCTATTACTAATCCTGAATCAATCAAAACAATTATTGATGAATCAATTTCTTTTGTATTAAGAGGTTCAAATTCAAAATCGCAAATTACTTATTCAGATAAATTACCAATTGTAGAAGTTGATGCAGGACAAATTAGCCAATTAATCAATAACATTGTTATAAATGCAGTTCAATCCATGCCTGAAGGTGGTACAATTAAAATCGAAGTAAGTGAAATTAACATTTTATCAGGTAGTAATTTGCCTTTAAATAAAGGTAAATATGTAAAAATAGTAATCCAAGATGAAGGTATTGGAATAAAAGAAGAAGCACTTCCTCATATATTTGATCCATATTATACAACAAAATCGACAGGTTCAGGTTTGGGATTGGCCACCAGTTATTCAATTGTTAAACGACATAATGGATATATTGAGGTAGAATCAAAGGAGGGCAAGGGTGCAACATTTACAATTTTTTTGCCTCTAAGTGATTCCAAAGAAACAATGGAAATTGAAGACATTCAATTCAAAAATAAATTTGAAGGAAGAGTACTTTTCATGGATGATGATGCCTTGATTAGAAAGACAATGAAAGAATTATTGAAGGAATTAGGTTTCACTGTCGATCTTGTCGATGATGGCGAAAAAGCTATTGATCTTTACCGTAAATCTATAGAGGAAAATAATCCATTTTCACTTACAATTATGGATCTCACGGTCCCTGGAGGTTTAGGGGGCAATGAAGCAATTAAACAACTTATCAAAATTGATCCCCACATAGTAGCAATAGTCTCTAGTGGTTATTCCATTGATCCCGTACTAGCTGATTTCAAGAAGCATGGGTTTAAAGGCCGATTAGTTAAGCCTTATACATTAAATCAATTAAAAAAAGTTATTTCCCAATGTTTGTAAGTTATGATCTATAAGTAGTGAAATCGTATAAACAGGAAAACGATTATTTCTTGGTAAACCTTTCAAACTGTATGTAAAGAATATCCTGAAATTTCTGTACCTCAGGTTCGAATCGGGAGTTATCATTAACATCGCAAATACAGTGTAAACTGCAAGAACGTAACCTAATAAAATTGTTAGATATAAAGGTACTAACAACATGTAGAGTGTTACAAATAGGAAAAACGGTCGAATGTTTTTAATGTTGGGGGTATTATCTACTTCAAGCCCCCACACTAGACAAAAAGTTTGGATCCACAGTGATTACTCTATGTTTATCCCATGGAAACCCTGCATTAAAAGGTGGACCGAAAACATATTCATAATAGGAATAGAAAAACAGAACAACACCTATCATAAATACTAGCAATCCAAGAGCAAATTCACCGAACCAAAAAACAAAGTTGCGAGAATTAATCCAATAATGTAACCTAATCCTTTGACTGGAAAGAATTCATATAATCGTCGATAAATGTTATCAGATTTGACTGTCACTTCCACGGACCCACATGCGCTGCAATCAAATTTAACTTTTTGATACCCGGACTCCAATGCAGTATAATTAATTGGTGTAGAGGCTTTTGTATTTTGCATTTGTTTAAATAAGCAATAATCTTTAATCAAACTGTCAGAATCGTGCAGTAACATCCCATAAACTTCTTTTCTAGACATATCGTTCAATACAGCAAATCTATTGATTCTTATTTAAATAACTTAATTCCTTGTTGAGAATTTCATAGATTTTGATTTTATTACGAATCGATAAATCGATCATTGATTTTTACAATTTATTGGCCAACTTGATCATATTCCAATGAATATCTCGCTCCTTTTCTGATGTATTTGCAAATTTATTTTTTAGTTCAGAACCTAATCCATTAATTTTCATTGTCTATCTATCTATTATTATTCATTCCATTGGCAACAATAAATCATTTATTTGTATATTTTTAATTTCGTATTTTATTTACAAACAGCGGATAGATTTATTAGTTTTTTTCTTTATTCCCGAAATTTTACACAAAGGAAGTCGTTGTAATTCATAGGATTAAGGCTCAGTATTCAAATTTTCAAAAATAAACAAAATAGAATAAAATAAGGTTTGTGTGTTAATTAGGTTTAAATATAATGTTGTTCATGTTATTATTGTTTGTGTGTTATTTAATCACGCAATAAAAAGGAGAAATCAAAATGAGTGAATTTGAAGATTTAAACTTTGACGATGCTGTTGAGGAAACCTCCAGCATTAAGAGCAAGACCCCTGCTAGTTCTAAGACCCCAGCAGGTCAAAAAGTCACAGTGTACTTCCAAAGTACAGTAGGACCCAATCAGAAACAAGAAAAATTAGTTGTTTCTCAAGATGCCCCAATTGGCGATATCAAGTACACAGTCGGCCAAATCTTTGGACTCCCGGCTGAAGAATTCCATATATCGCACTCAGGAAGGACCTGCGATCCAGACGACACCCTTTCCAACTACGGTGTGGAAAACGGTGATCAATTGCTGCTAATACCTGTATCCACAGCAGGAGCAGTATAAGCATGCTTGGCCTATCAATCCGATTTGAATAAGCCGCGAGTAGATCGATTAATCGATTTCTACTCAAAACGTATAAATCGTTGGTCGCTGGTAAAAATATTATGAGTGAAGAATTTGAAGAGCTTCCTTTCGTGGAGGAAAAAAAACCCGATGAAAGCTCTGATCAACCCATGATCTCATTATATTTCGAGAATACGATCGGTCCGAGTCACAGAAAAGAAAAACTTACTGTTAATTCGGAAATGCCAGTGGCTGACCTGAAATACACCCTATCGCAGATCTTTAATCTGCCAAGTGACGAGTTTCATCTCATTCACGGAGGTATGACAATGGATAACGAAGATCTCCTCAGCAATTTCAATCTTGCAGAGGGTGATGTATTACTCATCATTCCTGTGACAACGGCTGGATAGGGTGTCGATCCGCAAGGATCATTTACACATGTAGGTAATAAGTATGACAAAAATTGGTTCAAATTTCTTTTCAAATACAGTTGCAGAGAAAGAACTTAGGAGATTAGATCGTCAGCTACGGCTACCAGGATGGAATCAAGAAACTTTGAAAAAATCAAAAGTCTTGATTGCAGGAATTGGTGGTTTAGGCACTGAAATTGCAAAAAATCTTGCAATGACAGGTGTTGGAACCATTCACCTGATTGATATGGATATTATTGAACATAGTAATTTGAATAGACAGATTCTATTCACTGATGCTGACGAAGGAGAACCTAAGGCTGAAATTGCAGCTAAGAACTTGAAAAAGATTAATCCATTTGGTAATTATATACCACATTTTGGTTCTTTGGAGGAACTTGATCCAAGAATCTATGAGGAATGTGATCTATATATTGCTGGTTTGGATTCTGTAAAAGCACGGAAAGAATTGATTCGAAGAGCTGTTCATAACCGTAAACCACTGATAGATGGTGGTACGGGAAAATGGGCAGGTCATGCATATACTTATTTACCTGGAGAGAACGCTTGTCTTGAATGTGATCCTATGAGAGAACAGGAACGAGAAGATCTCGCAGCCTGTACTCTTGTTGGAATTCCCAGAAAGAAAAGTCATGCCTTGTTGAAAGGGCTGTTATATTTTGAATCTAAAATGAATCGGCAACCAAACGTCAAGAATCTTAAGGAAATGATGATTATGCTCGAATATGCAAATGAGCTTGTTGAAAGACATTTTCCAACACGAAGTAAATTTACTTTGGATGATGCAATACAACAGGTTGATTTTCATGAGCCAACAATCATCACTATCAATGCAGTAATTGCTTCCATTCAATCACAGGAAGCTTTGAAGTTAATTCATCATCTAAAAGATGTTCAACTTGGAATGTTAAATGATGAATATACAATTTACAATGGTTTAACAGGAAAATTCCATTATATCAAAAAACCAAGAAATGAGAAGTGTACACTTTGTAGTAAGTATGCAACAGGTATTGTCAAAATGACAATTCCAGCATCAACTACCTTAGATATACTTCGAGCATTGATTAAGAAAAATGGTTACACTTATGATGAAGAATTTCCCCCCAGCTTTTACAAAATTGATGCTTCGGATATGGACATATTAGATGATGCTACAACAATTAAAGAACTGAAGATTCAAAATGGTGAAACCTTGTTCTTATCAGGACTGACCAAGGATAACAAAGAGACGGACCTCTATGTGAAAATCTATCTTAAATAGGAGAAATTAAAATGAGAAAAAAGAGAATTATAAAAGATTATGAGATCCTTAGAGGTCTTCACAAAAAGGGTGTAATATCAGGAGTTAAGTCCTTTTCTAATAAGAAAAAGAGTATGGAACATCTTGCTGTTAGTTTCAAAGGACCGAAAAATACACCATATGCAGGTGGAAAATACAAATTAGAAATTAAATATGGCCCAAATTACCCCATGAGGCCTCCATTTGTGAGATTACATACACCAATTTGGCACCCCAACTTTTGGCCAAATCCTAAAGAATATCTAGGAAAAAGGAACATCTGTTTAGCATTGGTAGACAATGAATTAGTGGGAAAACCAAATGGATGGTCGCCATCTAAGAATATTGGAACAGTAATTTATTCGATTCTTGCGATGTTCAATATTGAAGGAGCTTTTGTTAATCCAAAAGATGTTTTTAACAAAGACGCAGCAATTGAATTTCTTAATAAAAAGAAAAATTTTGTTAAGAAGGCAAAAAATGTAAATAAAAAATATGCGAAATCATATTGGTAAGGAGTTGTTTTGTATGGAAAAGAAATTAGGAGTTAAGAATTATGAGGATATTCTTGAGAGACTAGATGAACTCGAAGAGAAATTCGATTTTGTTCTTAATCTTGGTGCTCACCATAAAGAAGCAGAAGTATTAGATCCGACCCCATCAATCGATATCGAAGAAAGAATTGAGGTTGAGATTAAACCAAGTGCATATCTTAAAATGGCCTTACATGCCATTAAATATGCAAATGCAGATATTCCAAAAGAAGATTGGGTTGAAGTAATTGGTTTAATGACTGGTAAGATAGAGAATGCAGGAACACCATTGGAATTAATAACCGTTAACGATTATTGGGCTATCGGAACGGGTGATGCAGTGAGTGTTAATATTCTTAATGCAGAACCAGTGATGGATGTATACAAGAACAAACCAAAAAATGATTTTATTGTGGGTTGGGCACACAGTCATCCTAGTTACACACCATTTTTGAGTCAAGATGACATAAATACTCAATCAAGGTATCAGGCTCTTTGGGAAGATTCAATTGCAGTTGTTATTGATCCAACTATGATCACGAAATTCAATCCAGGACATTCTATTTTTAGATTGACAGAAACTCGTGATGTTTATTATGAGGTGAAAACCAAGATTGGAGGCATGTCAGCATCTGCGGCCTACGAGGCATTAAACCTATTGTTAAAAGAAAAAGGAATTAAGGCCGAGCAGTTTAATTAATTTATAGTAAACAAGGTGAGAACGATTGGAACTTAATAAATCAACTACATTTCTTTCGATTGGAATTATAGGTGTTGTTGTTGCAGCTCTTTATTTCGGAAATGATAATTCGTCCTCTGCTTTTTTTGCACTTTTTGTGACAGTTTATACTTTAGCAAGTTTACGATTTTTCCTTGAATGGAAGTACTACAGAAGACACAGAGCAATCCTTGCAAGTTTAGAATTTGTCTTACTACCCTTTGCGATTCTTGTCAGTGGTATGTACATGAGCTTCCAAATCAATACGACTGTAATTGTAGAAGGCAATCTACTTCTTTTTACTGAAGAGAGTTCTAGGATTTTTATTAATTTAATTTCTTTAACTTTAATTCCTCCCTTGATAGTTCTTCAAAGGTTATTCTTTTTCTATCATTCCAAAAGATGGGATGGATTCGCAATGAGAAGGGAACTTTATCGTTCTCGGAAAGTTCCATATTTGATAAATTCAATTCTAGCATTTTCGCTGTTTTATTTAGGATTGTTCCAGCACAGATTTGATGTCATAGCCTCTTTATTTGTTATTCTCTGGATTATTCACACTTTTAAATATTACATCATGTCGCAATTTGGAGGTATTAGAAATCAAACGAGACAATTAGATGCACTTCTAACAAATACAGATCAATATTCACGTGGATCTGCTAGATCAAGAACAGATAGTATTCAAACTGAAGGATCAAAAAGAAGAAGTGGTACTATTCCAGTTAATTCAAGATCAGGACCAAGAACTGTTTCAGCTCAGCACAAAAATGCAAGACAGATTTCATCATCATCCAAAAAACAAACCCAAAAGAAAGGTTCCAGAAAATCTAGATCCAGATCATCAATACATGTTGATCCTGGAAATGAGTTAAAAACTTTAAGCCATACAGCAAAAATAAATGGCGATATTAGTAAAATGCTTCCAACCGGAAGGGTTGACAAATCAGATCTTTCTTGCATGTTTTGCTATGAAGAATTTAAACCAAGTGACAAAACAATTGTTCTCTGTCCCCATTGTAAATTTCCTGGTCATGCTAATGAGTACACATCTTGGATACAGGTTTCTAGTCTCTGTGCTCGTTGTTCACAACCAATTGCAAAAAGTGAACAAACTAGACCTAAATATAGTATCTCCGCAAAAGATTATGTCAACAAGGTGATAAAGAAACTATGAAGGGGATAATTATTGATTGTGTACTGTCAAATCGATGGGTAAAAATATCTAAAACACACAAATATAATTATCATAAATTACATTTGAGAGGTGTTGTCATTGAGTAAAAATAGCAAAAACTTGAGATTATCTTTTTCCGCATGGCAAGAATTGAGGTTAATCAAGTTTCGAATGAAATTGACAACATATTCTGAACTTTTAGAAATCGTATTAAACGAATACAAAGGTGAAAGTTCCCTTTCTGATGATGTAAGAATGAAACCTCCTACTGATGGAGGAGATTTAGAATCCATTAAAGATATGAACAAAGCGGATAAGACAATCGTGGTAAGTGAAAAGATACACAATGGTATTCTTGACATGAAAAATGAATATATGATTGCTAAAGGATTTGCATCAAGAGGCCCCAATGCGGTTTCAATTTCTGATATCATGCTTGATCTTCTGAAAAAATTCAAAGATAAGCATCAAATTAATTGAGGTATTGATATGGGACTGTTTGGCAGAAAAAAAGAAAAAATTAAATCAAAAGTACCAGGAGAAAATGTCACACAAAAGTCTCCTACCCAAAAAATTCCTAAGGATACAATTCAAAAATCGAAAATACCAAAACAAAAAATACCAAAACAGACTAAGGAATCATTTATACCTCCTGAGAAGATAAAAAATCAGAACCGTGTGAATAAGGTAAAACCTTCCAAAAATAACATCGGAAAAAATATTCAGTTCTATGATTCAAGTCTACCAGGATCGACACGAAAAGTTGGAAAGTCCCTCGAAAAACCCCAAAAAACATCTTTCAAGGGTCATGATAGATTTATAGCAAAATCTTTACCATATAATACTAAACGAAATCGAAAATTATCAAAATCAGAACAAAAACCAACTGCAGTTAAAATTTCGAAAAGTATTCCTAAAAGTGATATTAAGGATAAATCACCTAAATCTATTAAATCGAAAACTCCCGATAAATTCTCTTCAATTTTGATTTCAAAAAATCCACAAAGCAAAACTAAATTAGAGCCTATAACTAAAGATCTTGAGTCCAAGATACCCAAACAAAAAATATCAGGTGGAAATGAAATTAAATCTAAAACACCGAAGCAAAAAGTACCTAAACAAAAAATACCTAAGGATTAAATCAAACAAAAAAGCCAATTAATCCAATTGTAGCAAAAAATATTGCAAATATCACTAGAAAAGCATTTTCTAAAATAACAAGACCTACTACTAAGAATAGGATTGGAATGATAATACTAAGAAGTAAACCGGTAAATTTTGCAGGAAAACCCCTTTCGCTATGTCCATGAAGACGAATAAATGGATATCTTAGATAAGATCGTAGAAGTAAAAATGTAGAGAATACAAAATATGGAAGCAATCCTAGATCAAAAAAATCAACTGACAATTCAATTCTATCTCCAATACCCTCAATATGAAGGCTAAACAACTCGTTAAATTCTACCTCAAGAGCGTGTTTTGCCATAACTTGTAGGATTATTGAAATTGGAAGAAATATCACAAATGATACTTCATTAAATGTTGCTTGATGTCGAAGGTAGTATAAAGTTTTCAAAAGATAATATGATGCTAAAAATGCAATCAGAGCCATTAATAAAAATGATCGGCCAGTTTCATTATCATTTTCAATAAAATTAAAGATAGATGCACCAACAAAACCCAATCCAATTAAGAATGAGTAAGTTGTGTAAGCAAAATTCATAGTCTTCTAACTTTTATTCACGAACAGCAATAAAAAGAGTATTATTTAACAGAGATCATTGTCAAGGCTCTGACCTTTAAATTATGAATAATTCGTAATTGAGAAAAGTTTGGTATTCTATCTATTTTTTACCTTAACCTCAAATATTTTAAATTTGGAAATAAAACTCAAAATATGTCTACTACATGGAAATATTGTGCTATCAATGATAGCTTTGAAAAGCAAGTAAAAAAGTTAAAATTCTTTGATTCTGAAGGAAATCACACCGTCACTGAAATACAAGATGTTCATAAAGAAATTGCGAAACTTGGTGAAGATGGTTGGGAATTAGTATCTTTACAACAAATATCTCAACCTAACGCTAGAGTATATTATTTGAAGAAATCTGCATAATCCCGATAATATTAATTATTTATCTTGAACAATATCAATTACAAGGCTAACTAAAGATGACATGAACTCAAAATTAACTTCAGTATCTGAAGAAAGATGATAATGTGGATTACGAAAATTAGCTGTATCAGTAAACATCATTGCTGGAATGTCAAAATCCCAAAATACACTATGGTCACTTCGTCTAGTATCAGGCATAGGATTACCTCTATCTGGTACTACCAAAGGAATTCTAGGAAATGGATTATTGGATTTAAGGAATTTATCGTGCCAATTTTGCGCTTGTTCATTTAATACAATAGCAATAAAATCACCTTTTTCCGGAAATAGCGGGATACCCGGTACAGATGTTTGCTCATTCGATGTATAACCCACTGTTTCAAAATTGAAAACTACTGATATTTTCTCAAATAGTTGTTGCTTTCTCAAAGTTTCAACAAAATCTCTTGTACCTGCAAACCAATTTAACTCGGGGTTGTTATCATTCATATAGCTAAAGAATCTTTCTCTAAGATCTGTACCACCAAAATAGATATCACTCCATTTATCATTTGTACCATTTTCCAAATTCATTTTATCGAGTAAATCATACATAATAGGGTCACCCTCTTCAAAATCCGGTAAAACAAATGCTAAATTTAATGATTGTTTATCAACTTTAGAATCGGTGTAATACCAATGCAATAAACGGTCGACTACTGCCACTCCAGAGCCATTATCATCTACTCCAGGGCAATCTGGAACTGTGTCATGGTGAGCTAACATAAGAACAAATGGTTCGTTCAGATTTGGTGGAGGTACCCAAACATTTCTACCTTTATATCCATTTGTTTTAAATTCCAAAACAGAAACATCAGCACCCCAATTCCTCCACCTCTCAGCAATTTTATGTGGTGCTTTTGCATGATTGTTTGAAGCTGTTTTTGGATTTCTATCTCCGCCTAGAAGGTTGTAAAGATCTTCATAGTGTTTTTTAGTAAGTAAGTCCACAAAAAATAATTTTTCCGGAATAGAATAAATTTATTCATTATACAATTGTTAAGAAATCAAATCTAAAAATAATAGAACCAATAATCAATTTGACTAAGAAGTATAATGAAAAAAAAAATTATTTGCTTAAGATATGTAATTACGTATAGCAAGGACTATACGCACAATATTTAGTAGCTGATCAAATTACATGACTAAACCACAAGAAGTAATAGAATATTATGAGCATCTATTTGAATGGATAAGCAATCCTTAACAGGAATATATGTCAGAAGAATTTTCATTATTGGAGGAATTCCAAGATCAGCTTGGATACACTTTTTCTAACCTTGGATACCTAAATCAAGCCCTTACGACAAGATCCTATAGCAATGAGCATTTGGATGAAAAACATAATGAATCATTGGCTACATTGGGAGATGCTGTTGCTAAAATTATCATTACGCACCATGCAATTACTACGTTAAACATGACAACTAAAGGAGCAATCACGGATTACAAGAATAAATTTGAAACAAGAGAAAATTTTACTGTAAGATTTTTGGCATACTTTCCTGAAATAAATTCAGATGAAAGTGTTATATTACAATTGCTGAGATTTGGTAAAGGGGAAAAAGAAAATCGACAATACTTAGAAAATAATTTCTTTGGTGAATTATTAGAGGCGCTATTTGGTAGCATATTTCTAGATACTTATAGTGATTTAGTCAGAACAAGTGTTGTAATAAAGAGAATATTAAGAATTAAATAAAAAGCACCTAATTTAATGAGATTGTAGAAATTTTATCCATTAAACTTCATCAGAAAATTAAAATTTAAGATTTGATTTAAATCAAATTAATAAATCTTTTTCATAGAAATTTATCTTAAACAATATTTATTAATATGTTTAAGTTCATCTCATTATATACAGTATAGGTAGAATCTAGTTGTGAAGAAGGCAGATCTAAAATATCCAACCACAAGTACTGAGGCGAGTGAGTTATTTCCATATAACCCATATCCAGTTAAAATTTCAACAAAGAATTTATTAAAAGGTACAACTCGCTTATTTAAAGCTCTATTCCCTCAAATTGTGCTAATTACAATTTCTTTGATTCCACTACTTTTCATGGCACAATATATTGCAAATTCGATGACATTTTATTTCATATATCGACCTTTAGCGGTGAGATATGATGTGTTACCCTCACTTACATTTGAATACCTTATATCTTGGATACCGATGACATATCTATTAATTAAAGCCAAAGATTTTCATGAGAAAAATTGGTTAAGGAGTGATGATGAAGGAGTATGGATGGCATTTGATACGAAACCTGCTGATTCTTTGATTGGAGAACTAAGAGGAAGATATAATTACATATTGTTGATAGTAATCCTTTCAATTTCTCTTGCTGCAATCAACTTGATAACCTTCTTGGTGTCTATATTTTTTGACAGATTGATTATGATTGCTCTAGATACAGAGACAAATCCTGTAGAAATTGATCTTACCCTCGTAATTTTTAGAACTGCATCAATGGTCATTTTAATTTCCCGTTTTGGACTTGCTCCTATGTATATTATCCGAGGTGAAGATAGTATTTTAACCTCATTGAGATCAAGCTGGAATATCACCGATGATGATCCACTTTTCTTATTCCCACTCTTAATGGTAACTCAATTTCTTGTATATGTTTCCCCGGTGTTTTTCAGTGTACTAACTTATTTGCTTTTAGCGAGTGCATTTTATATTCTCCATCCACATGATTTCCCACGTGGTAGTATCTGGCCTCTTAACACATCTCATAAGAAACAATCAATCACAGATTCTTCTTAAGAAGAGAAATAATGGAAATTCAAAGATTTATTTGTGACTACGGTATATTAGGCCCACGTTAGTAAAATTCACTTAATGAAGTCTGTATACTGTTTTTAATAACATCAACCTCCAATTCAAGCAATTTTTTCTTCCTCCATAATCCCCCTCCATAACCATGTAATTGTCCATCTGCATTAATGACTCTATGACAAGGAATGATGATTGGAATGCTATTCTTCCCATTGGCAGCACCCACCGCCCTCATGGCTTTAGGATTTCCAATTCTCCTGGCTAATTCTCCATAGGAAATCGTTTCACCATATGGTATTTTCAATAATTCATTCCATACTTGGATTTGAAAATCTGTGCCTTGCAAAAACAATGGAATGCTGAATTCAATTAATTTTCCTTCAAGATAGAGATTAATTTCGGTTTCAATTTTTGTATGTAATTTATTTTTGCGATTTACATAATTAATAGAAAATATTTGTTTTTTCTTTTGTATTGTATCCTCGGCAGTTCTTCTATCCTTGAATTCAAATAAGCAACATTTCTCATCAACTGTACCACAGATAAAGGTCCCTATCGTAGTTTCAATATCGTAAACTTCAATAACAGGAATTGATAGGTCGGGTGTTGTTTCAGTCATTTCAAGAACCATTTAATAATTCTCCTGGATTTTTGCCAAATTCATTGTAAAATGCAGAACGGAAACCAGATAAAGAAGAAAAACCGGTCAAATAGGGGATATCCAATAAGGATTCCCCTTCATGTAACAGTTCTTTAGCGTGTTCTAACCGAATGGTTCTATGATAACTGTTTAAAGTCAAATCTAAATAATTCTTGAAATATCTTCCAATTGTTGATATGTTTACTTTGGTCAGGATTTCCAACTCCTTTAGATCGAGTTTTCTATCTTTGATTGAGTTGACCAACTCTAATAGTGGATCAAACCATGAGGGTTGAGTAACAGGATAAAATTCTGATTTGCACCTTTTACAACCTCTTAATCCAAATTTGATGGCTTCATCTCGGCTTTCGAACATCTTAACGTTTTTTCTAAATGGCATTTTTGCTTTGCATGAAGGTAAACAATAAATTTTTGTTGTCAAAACCCCAAGATAGAATTTTCCATCAAATTTTCCATCACAATCAGCACAAAGTTTGAATAAATCTTCTTCGTTCATACCTTCTATGGAGAGCATAATTGTAATATAATGATTTCCTTAATAAATCTATTCACTATGGTTTCCTTCTTATTGTACCGAATTTTAGGCAAGGAAGTTAATTATGTTAAAGAATGGGAAATTAAAATAATAATGCTCATTTCAATCGAGGTAATGATTAAAATTATATGTAAAAGCGTTTATTCCGCCTTGAAATTAAAAATACTCAAATTTTACCCATATTGCAATGCGAATTATTAGGAAGAAACCAATAATTACCAAATTTAATGTATACACCCCCTCACCAGAAATTTCAATTTCGCCAATACCATCTGACTCTAATTCAATGAGATAATATCCGGGTTCATCAAATGAAATAGTCTTTTTGTTTGATTGAACTGTTAATTCAAAATTTTCTAATATGGTTTCCGTTGAATTATTGGTTGTATCAAAATAAGACACATTTAATCTAACTGTACCTGCAATATTTGATTTTATTGTCATATCGGGTTGATGTATTTCTATTACAACAGATTTTGGTGTATCAGGAAATAAATCGATAATTTCTGAACTAGCAGTAAAAGGGGTTAGGATGAATAAACTAGCAATCAATAAGATGTTAATTAATGTCGTAATTTTCATATATTCACCTATAGCTCCACCTCTTGCTTCTTATGGAAAAAGAAAGCAAAAATAATTAGAATTAATCCCAATCCAAATGATAATACAAATGGGACTAATATACTATTACTAGTGAATAATTGTTCACTTCGTAAAACTTTGAATAGAAATGAGTTTTCTCTCTCATCAATGTTATTAATTAATCCAAATGTTAAAATCACAATAAAAGATGAAAGCTCAGGAAGTGATAAAACCTCCCCCAGTAAGACAGAAATTGAAATAATCAATAACGTACTCGATAATGTAAGTAATACAATTTTAAATAAAGTAGACATTGATAAATGCATTCCTCCCATGTAGTTTAAGGTGAAAATGCCTAAAATAATTCCTAGAATACCAGTTAGATAAAATACTCCAGCAGATCTAATGAAAAATTTATCTCGATTTACCCCTTGTGTTAGAAAATACCCATAACTACCATCTTTATTTATCACAGTCCATCTATATGTAATAAAAAATGCACATATAATTGCAAACATCAACTTAGATAAACTGAGAAATGTACTAATCGATTCATATTGGTTTTCAATTATTATGGAGGATACATTCGCGTTTGTAGCATCAGTTGATTTTGTCTCAAAGAAATAACCAGTTATCCCAAGAATAAATGGAATGAGAATTAAAAGATACTGACTAGGAAATCTAAAAAATAGATAATTTGAACTGGATCTTTCTTTGTACATCATCTTAAGAACTCCTCAATGGTATTTGCAATTTCATCTATTTCAGTAATGGATGATATGTTATTTCCATCTTCTTCAAATATATCCAGAACCTTCCACATATTTTTGTCTGGCCTAACTTTAACTGAAATCCCCCTTAATGTACTTGCAATTTCACTGTAAATACCAGTTGCATCAAACATCTGTTTAAGTCGGGCATTGTTATCTGTTTTTAATTCATAAAATAGGATCTTTGCATCTCCTGTATTAATGGATTTTAGTAACTGACCTTCCTTTAACAATATGGTTTCTTTTGCGAAGAGCTGGATTTCATCAATACGATGAGTCGCGAGTATTAACTTTGCCTTAGTTTGATGAAGATGATTTGTTAGTAATTTTAGTATGTAATCCCTTGATACAATGTCCAAATAATTTGTGGGTTCATCGAGAATAATTAATTTTGGATTTCCATGAAATATGCTCATCAAAGCGGCTTTCCGTTGTTGACCTGCTGATAAATGTTTTAGTTTCCATTCTCCTTGTAATCCAAAATTTGATTGAATATCAATGTTCATTGTTGGTTTACCGTGCCATTGTTCAACTGTTTCCAGCCATTGATCAACTGTTAACTCTGCAGGAAGGAAGGGTTTTTCTGTTACAACTCTGATTTCACTAGGGTCAAAATTAAGTTCAATCATTCCATTTGTGGGTTTAATCAAACCAAGCATAAGCCTGATAAGTGTTGTCTTTCCACTCCCGTTAGGACCGAGCAATCCAAGGGCTGAAGTGTTAGTTTCAAAATCAAGATTATCTATGGCAGCAAGATTTCCAAATTGTTTGGTCAAATTTGAACAAACTAAATAAGGTTCGTCTGTATCATTTGAATTACTGTAAACCTCCGCCACCTTATTATCAGCTCTTAAGTTCTGAAATAATAACTCATATTAAGGAATTCGGTTTTCCATTGTGCAAATCCTTTCAAAATTATTAATATTCAAAATATGTATATTTTCTGAATTTCAAGCCATGAGATAATAATATTGTCCTATTTTTCTGCTATGATTACGCCATGCTTGTATGCCAATAGTATTAATCTTGCAATCGATTCTGTATTTAATTTCTGATTTTCGTAAAATCTCATGATTTGTCGTATGGTAAATGACTTAGTTTCGTCGGGGAAGGAATTTTCAAGTTTCTTAAGAAGAGATATGTTAATTTTCAAATTCCGACTGATCGATCGAATTCTGTTTATTCTGTTTAAATTTCTGTGATTTATTACCAAGTTTCTCAATAATGAAACTTTGAATTCACTCTTTTCGAATATCTCATGAACCTTACCATCCTCAAGTAAATTACCGTTATTCGAACCAGAGAAATAATTTTGGAATTTTTTCTCAACAATTTGTTGTGCCCTTTGAACTTGTTCTAAAATGATATTTGGAGCTTTTATTGAAGATATTATTACAATGGTTGAGATTTCACTTTTATGTGAAGTAATTGACATCCCTGATCTTTCAATAGTCTCAAATCCGATTTTTTCGCTCGTGCCGAACTCATTAAAGAAAGAAGATATTGCAGTAGACATACCAGCAACCAAAGTAGGATTAATATTAAATTGCTCGAATCTTTCTTCATATAACGGAACACCTCCTTTATTCATTATAATACACGCCTGAAGACTTAGAATACCTTCAAACTCAGACTTGCCAAATTTTATAGACTCGATAATTGTCCTATATTTTTTATTTCTCCTTCGATTTATAACAATATAAACAATTAATCCTACAATACTTAATATTAGCAAAATGAATCCCAATAACGTATATTCTGCTATTAGATCATTTATTTGATTTACAGGAGATCCCGTACCTTCGGTTACCTCAGGCAAATCATTTTGATCTAGAAAAACTGATGGACCAGTTCCAAATATACTATTGGAAATTGAAGCCTTGATAGAATCAATTGATAGAAGATTTTCAGTTTGACCTTTTGCCAAGAATATACTTACTATTCCATTTGCATCACTAATCGCAGATAATGTTAGTTGTGAAGTAACTCCATTCTGGTAGCTAACCTGAATTTCAAATTCTAATTCCAAACCTTTTACTGCCCCGCTAACAGGCTCAATTTGATTTAAATTCAATTGATTCAAACTTAACAGACTATTGTTGAGATCATTTGCGTAAGTTATTCTTGCCGTAATAAAGTATTTTTCACCTTCGACCAGTGTTGGACTTGGTAGTAATTCTATTTCATACGTATGTGGTAGAATTTCAACATCAATTATTTTTTCTTGGGATTCAAATCCAGTTCGTGTCAATGTAATAACCCACTGATATTTTCCAGGAAGGATGCCGGTGTAATCAAAAATTAATTGAAACTCTCCAGTAGACGTCGTCTGAAATATTTGGTAGGTATTTTCTACTTCCTCCCCGTTATCCAATAAAACAATCTCAACATTTGCATTTGATATTCCAGTATCGTTTATATTTTTCCAAAAGCTGTTTAAAGTCTCTATGTCAGATTCGAACCTCTTACTTGAAATAATAATTGTTGGAGCATTTGTCTCAACAATTAAGGGGCTTGTCACTTTCACTGTTATGCTTGTTGTTAGTAAATTACCTGTAACATCATAAATCTCTAACGTGAAATTATATTTTCCAAATTCCAGAGCATCTAAGTTAAAGGATATCAATTGATTATTATCCCATGATCCAGCTCCTATCGGTTCACCATCTTGATAAATAATATACGAATCTGGATTATTATCAAAAACATCAATGATTAATTCATTACCTGTGGAGTTAACAAGGAAATTGATGTCAATAGGTATTTCATTGAAAGTAGGATAGGTTGCATCTTCCACATTTAAGATTACAGAATTAGATGCTTCATTAAGGGATGTATCCCAAACTATTATTGTAATATTGTAACTTCTTGCTAATAGTGTATGTACAGGAAATGATATAACATCGAACCATAAACCTGTTTGGACTTGAATACCATTAACATATATTGAATAATTTGCTGGATGGCTATCAAATACATTCCATTCTAAATTCGCTACTTCCATTCCTTCTAGTATCTCTAAATTTTCAGGTACTAAGCTAAATGACGGATTAATCACATCTGAAATAAAAATAATAACTGTTGAATTAATATAATTCAGAGAAGCATCATAAACCAGTAAAGTAAGATTGTGAAATCCTCTTTCTAATCCATCAATGTTAACATTTATTGGTAGAAAATTAGCCCAATTCCCAGTAGCATGAAGGCTATCATTGATTAATAATTTATAATGTGAAAAATCTGTATCATATGCAAACCAAATTGCTTCATTACCTGTTGAACCTTCATTATAATTAATATTGTTAGGTGTACTTGAAATAAATGGCTCTGTTGTATCAAATACAGAAACAAATACTGAATCTTCAGAAATGTTACCGAAAACATCTACTACAACAAGAGTAAAATTATGAACACCTATTTCTAAATTATCAACTGATATGACAATTTGATAGTCAGATTCAAAAATTATATTATTTTTACCATCAATACTATCTATATATACTGTGAAAGTAACATCTTGATCGTCGACGACATTCCAACTTATTATATTTCCCTCTATCCCTTCGGAATAAGAAAAATTATCAGGACCATCAATGACAGGTGGGGTTTTAGAGATATCTATCACTGATATATCAATTGAATCAGATATATTATTCAAATTAATATCATATATCGTAATAATAAGTGTATAATTCCCTATCTTAAATCCATCTACATTAATATCGATTGAAATTCCTGATATCCAATTTCCGGTAAGAAAATGGGTACCATTTCCAAAAAATAAAGTGTAATTTAACGAGTTAAAATCACTTCCAATCCACGATATTGAATTACCTATAGAATCTTGGTTGAATATCAAATCTAAAGGTTGATTAATAATTGGTTGAGTAAAATCATTCACTTTTACCCAAACTGAATGAGAATCTGGATTACCAGATTCATCAGCAATAATAATCAAAATAGTGTTATTTCCAATAGGTAAGTCATCGACATTTATTGTAATTGCTGATGTGTTATTCCATGTACCATTTGTGAATATTAAACCATTTACGTAAATACTATAATTTGAAGGATAATTATCATATGCTAACCAATTCAACGTGTGATTTAGTTCACCTTGTTCAAATTCGATATTTTCAGGAATGGTATTTATTTTTGGATTATCATTATCAATTACTGTAACTATAATTGTATCAAATATGAAATTATTAGTCGAATCATAAATATAAATGGTATAAGTATATGAGCCTTTTAACAAACCGTCAATGTATTCTGTTATTATTATCCCATTGCTCCAATTACTTTGATTAAGTAATACTCCATTTTTGAAGAGACTGTAATTGGTAGGAGAAGAATCTGAAACTTCCCAAAATATTGAATTTCCTGATGAACCTTCAGAATATATCAAATCATCCGCTGTTGATAAAATTTGAGGAGAATCGGTTACCGTAACAAAAACTGTATCCACTGAAATATTAGAATCTGTATCATTGATACGTATTGTAAAATTGTATAGTCCTATATCCAAGCCATCAATTGTAACATTTATTGCAATTTGATTAACCCATGAACCATTTAGAATTAATACTTCATTTCGATAAATTTCATACTTATCATAATTCGAGTCTGAAGCAACCCAAATTAGCTCATTTCCTGAACTATCATTTAAAAATTGGATGTCATCGGGAATCTGAATAAAAACGGGACTGTCAGCAACAATCACATGTACATAATCCAAAACAAAATTACCGGATACATCATAAAAAATCATTGTATAGTTATATTCACCAGATGCTAAACCATCAATGTTTATTGAAATTGGAGCTGAAGAAAACCAATCTCCTAATTGAATTGGACTAGTTTTAAAATATATTATATAATTTTGGGGATGATTATCTGTTGCAATCCATTCTAAAGTATTACCAATACTCCCTAATGCATAACTGATATCATCATCAATCGATTGAATTGGAATTTGAGTTAATACTGGATTCAATGGATCAGATACTATAATTATAATTGTATTTGAAATTTTATTATTCCCATAATCATTGAATACAAATGTGAAATTATAGACCCCCTGTAATCTTCCACCCACATTGTAAGTTATCGAAGTTCCTGAGTTCCAATCTCCAAAACCAACAAGACTTCCATTTTGATAAATAAAATAGTTTGCCGGATGGTTATCTGTAGCTGTCCAACTAACCTGATGAAGATCTGTTATTTCACTATATGATTGATTAGTTGGTGTGTTAGTGAAAAGAGGGATAATTACATCAAATACTGAAACCCATAATGTACTTGAGTTATAATTTCCATATAAATCAAATATCTGAATTGTGAAGTTATAAACTGCAGCGGATAATCCATCCACATCTATTGAAATGTTATTTCCACCAGTCCACGAAAATGTAAGCCCAATTTTAGTACCATTTCTATATAAATCGTATGTACCTTCATGTTTGTCTGTGGCGGTCCAAATAAGTAGATTACCGATATCACTTTCAATATATCCAATATTTCCAGATTCTAAAATTATGTCTGGAATAGTTTGATCGGAAACAGTAACCGTAATTGTATCTGAAATTGGATTACCAAACTCATCTGTTGCTATAAGTATAAAATCATAAGTCCCAATTGCGAAATTATCAATATTTATCGTTATTGGACTACCTGACAACCAAGTACTAGATTCGACAATAACTGAATTAATTGTGATCTGATAAGTACCAGGATTATTGTCAGTTACTTTCCATGTCAATTCATTACCAGTTGAATCCTCGATATAATTTGAAATATCTCCGGGACTTAGAGAAATTATTGGATTTGTAAGATCAAGAACAATAACATATGATCTATATTGGATTTTGTAACCCGAGGTATCATTAATTACAATTGTATAGTTATATATCCCTAGAGCTAATCCATTCAAACTATAAGTAATATTCTCCAGATTATTCCAAAATCCTGAAGATTGTTGAATATCATTTTCCCAAATAACGAATTTATCTGGAGAATAAATATCGGGTAATTTTGATGAATTCCAAGTAATTACCTGTCCAGTTGACCCTTCATTTAGTGTAATATTACCTGGAAGATAAGTGAAAGAAGTAATGAATGGATCATCATCAACTCTTAGTATAACTGAATCTGATCTGAAATTTCCTGTAGTATCATAAATAGTCAAAATTAAATCATAAAAACCCGGATTCAAGCCATCAATATTTAGAGTGATGTCGTTATTATCTGTCCATAATCCTGAAGTAACAAATGATCCATTTCTGTGTAATTCGTAATAATCCGGATGTAGATCACTTGGAGTCCATGTGACAGTATTTGATTCTGTTGCCTCTGTATAATTTGTATCAAGAGGAATTGCGATATAAATGGGTAGAGCAGTATCGACAACAATTGCATAAGCTGTATCTACAGCAAAATTACCTGAAGTATCATTCACAACAATTGTGACGTTGTAAATTCCTACTGCCAATCCACTCACATCTGCAATTAGGGTACTCGACGAGGTATACGACCCTGAGGCAATCACAACCCCTTCATTATAAATTACATATTTATCTTCTTGGATTTCATCTGATGCCTTCCAAGTTATCTTTTTTAGTCCTGTTGCACCTTCACTAAAAGTTAGATTATTTGGAGTGGATGTGAAAATCGGTGCAGTTGTATCTGCATTTGGTGAAATAGGTGGGTTGGTAGAGATTGAAAAAGAATTTAAAGATGAAATATCTTTTATAACTTGGTTTATGACTTCTTTTTTTCCAATTGCAGGGTTTTTATTTTCTTTAGAAAATTTATTTTTGTCTGAAACACTTGTACTAATAATTTTTACTGATTTAGTTTGCAAAGATGAATTTTGTAATTGGTTATCAAGCTTTTTATTTGATTCAGCCAAAGTTATGACAGATGATAACCCCATAGATATTACTAACGATAGTAATATCATCATCTTAAAATTCATTTTTTGATGTCCTACATAATGAAAATAGCTTCCTACTATTTAAATAATTAAGATATTTCACATATAATTACAAAATATTAATTCAAATATGAGTTGCTGTTTTTTTAATACTTAAGCTATGAGGATAAAAAATCCGCATTATTAATTTAATGAGCTATTGCTTATTTTGTTGATACTGTATTAATTTATGTTTATAAGCTAAAATAATCAGATTTGAGATGAGTTTATCTTCTAACTTTTTCGATTCAAAATGAGAAACAATTTGATTAAGGGTTACTAAATTTTGTCCTATTGGTAATTGATCAAATATTTCTTTTAATGAACCGAGATTAAATCGCAGATTTGGACCTATACTTCTTTCATACCTAACATTTGTAATGCGATCGATATCAAGTAGCAATTTTTTCTTGATACCCAATTTAAAATCGGATTCATCAAACGTTTGATAAACAATATCCGGATTTAAAAATTCTCTTGATCGATCTGTACCATCGAATTTCACCCTATAGATATCATCTAAACGTTTTTGTGATTTCTGAATCTGACCAATAAGAATCTCTGGGAGGTCATCATCTGAAACAATAATAAAAGATGACAAATTGGTTTTGAATGATGACATTGTCAACCCTGATTTTTTTAGGGTCTCATATCCATATTTGCCATCTGAACTGAATTCATCCATGTACATTGATAATGCAGAGGATACACCTGCAACAAGAGTTGGCTCAAAATCAAAAGAATTATCAAATGAGAAACTATCTAATCTATCTTCAAAAACTGGAATACCGGCTTTTGACATAATGATAATTGCCTGGATTGATAATAATCCTTCCCCTTCTGATTTTTCGTCTACAGACATATTCTTTACAACTATGTTATTATAAATATTAAGTGAGGAAATATATAACTATTCACCTTTCTACAGGTCGATTACGTCATTTTCAAATTTAATTTGTTAAATCAGTCAAATGTCAAATAATAAGCCATTATTACAAAGATTGAATTCAGTTCTATTATCTTGGAATTTTCTTATTTATTTTTTGGCATTCGTAGAAATTTATCTGTCCAAATACCCGCAAGAACAAAAAAATTGGCAAATATTAAAGCATAGAAGGCCAAACCAAGTTTTGATACATAATCAACATATTCCAAAGAAAATATTGTATTAAGTGATAAAGTATTAAATTTTAAAATCTCTATCGCTGCAAATGAAGCACTTCCAATTGCAATTGTGGAGTTTAATCTTACCTTTTCAAATTGTAATGGTCTATTAAAATGATAAATTGATATATTGAATGTTGTGAATATTATACTCATCAATTCCAATATGAATAATCTCCGACCTGCATCAGGAGCTAATGAATATATATCTAATAAATGCAACCTCACTAATGATTCTCCTAATAAAATTATTTGTGGGCTAAATAATGCGATAATATAATTCATTACTGCCAAAATAAATGCATATTTTGCATACCGTAAATTCTTCTTTTGGATTTCTGTAAGAAAATCATCAAACTCATCATTATATTCCGATGAATTGATTGTATCTTCTTGCTGAGACATTCGTAATTATACATTATTCTTCTTCATTAATTACGCCTTCGCTTAGTTTATTATGTAATTGTAAGGAATTAATTAATTTCTAACTTGAAATCACACTTTCTTAATTAATAATCAGATATCTTTTTGCTAGAAATAAGTTATCAAAACAAAAATATTAAAGATAAAGGTTTGAAAGTGAAAAAATTTGGAATTTCATACTTATCTACAATAATAAGGAATAATTTATTGTCTACCAATTAAAAATAAATATATAAAAATTATAAAAGAGCTGTTTCTCCAGTTATAGAGATTGTTTTACTTATTGCTTTTACTGTGGTCGCGGCTAGTGTAGTTTGGATTATTACTTCTGGGGTGATTGATTCTGATACAACGGAATTAGTACTCGAAAGTTCAAATTTTCGAAAAAGTATATATGAACAAAAAAATCATATAATTAATATACTTTGTAAAAGAATATTTATTGCCCATTAATATTTATAGGGATTTGGAGAATAGAAAAATGGCTGGTTATCAAGAGATATTATTATTGGTAGGATTAGCATTACTCTTGTTTGGACCAAATAAACTCCCTGAACTCGCAAGAGCCATGGGAAAGGCAACTACTGAATATAAAAAAGGGATAAAAGAAGCAAAGGAATCAATTTTTCAAGATGAAGCAGATAATTTTTCGTCTGAAGACAAACAAATAATAAAAGCTGCAAAGGATCTTGGTATTCTAACAGACGGCAGAAGCATTGAAGAAATTGCAAGTGATATAGTAAATAGTTAATTATCCATTCGGAGAGAATAATGTCAAGTAGAGGATATCAAAAAAATGGCAAAAGGAGATCGGTTATAGACGATCCGAATTTGGTCAAATTATCCTCAGGAGAGAGAATGTCAAATTATTCATCTCAATTAATAATGGATTTTAACATTACACCAAAGACGAGCATTTCAGAAAAAACATTCATTAATTATGATGAAATGGAATTGAATCAACATTTAATTGATCTCTGGGCAGTATTAAGAAAAATTTTTAAGGTAGTATTTATTACAACAGTAATAATTTTAATACTTCCAGGTTATGCTGATAATAAAATTTTACTTGACCCTTATAAACCTGCAATTCTACAGCTTTTAAATTTAATAATAGGGTATACGCTTGATTCGTTAAGTAGAGGTGGAGACGTTCAAGTTTTTATTGGTTCGCCTTTAGCTCCAATTACATTTTATTTGAATCTGGGTGCATTTGTTGCGGTTTTAATATCGCTCCCAGTTACTGTTAAAGAATTAATGTCTTTTATTCGTCCAGGATTAACTGATAAAGAATGGGAAATTATGAAGTCATTGACCAGAATTGCTGGAGGACTATTTGTTCTTGGTGCTTTTGTCGCTTATTTTATTATTATGCCTGTGACGCTTAGGATTCTTGCAATTTCGGGAGGGGTGATAGGTGAAGGTGAATTACTTCAAATGTATAGTCTTGATTCTGTTCTTAGTCTCCTTTTGTGGGGTACTTTGGGAGGTGGATTGTTATATGCAAGTCCAGTAGTACTATTAGCTTTAATTGATTTAGAAATCATGACCCCAGATCAAATTGCAAATAGAAAGAGAGAAATTATTTTTGGTATTTTTGTTATTGCTGCATTTGTTACACCAGATCCAACCATAGTTTCTATGTTAATATTATCATTCCCAATGATTATAATCATCGAATTTATTATTGCTATGGGGTATAAAATAGAACTTGACAAACTATTAGGTTGATATTTATGACAGATACACGATTATTTGCTTGGTTTACAGTTTCATTGGGATTTTTAATTTTATTCCCAATAATTAGAAAAGTTCTCAATCCAAAAAATTCTACAATTTTGGATGAATTAATTAAATCATTGATCTTTACAGAATTGTCATCAATCTTTGTAGTATACTTGTATTTATCTGAATCAATTAAATCGCCAGAATTTCTTTTCTTGTTAATTTTAATAGCATTCATATATTTTTATTCAGGATTTAATAAGACCCTGTATTCATGGAGTACTCCAAAAAGTAAAATATCAACATTCAACCATGGAATACTTAAACGAATTGGGCGTTCCTTTGGAGGTTCTAAAGTTGAAAGTACAGAATATGGCTATACATTTACCGCGGTAACACCTTATAGATTAAAATATCGAATAGATGCAGTTTCATATCAAAAAGACAATTCAAGTAATTTTATTATAACATCAGAAACACATAATTTTACAATTATTAAAGTGATCAACTTAATAGCATTGTATTTGATGACTCAATCTCTAATTTCAAATGAAGAAGAAGTAAATTTTCCATTATTTAATATTGAAACAAATGCAGTTTTAGTGGTTTTATTTAGCATCAGTTTGACCTTAATTATCTTGTATATTGAGATTGATATCGCCAAAAATATGGTAAATACTCTCCCAACCATATACGCAAAATTGCTACAAAACGAAGCATTATCAAAATTACCTGGCTCGGGAACTAGTTTGGCTGATAGAAAAGATGATGTTAAAGGTAGAGCTCAAGCGATACTAGATAGAAGAAATAGTAATGTCTTGAGGGCGAAAAAGGAAGAAGTTGAAGGGAAACTAAGTTCAGTTTTTGGTGAAAAAGAAACTGTTCCTTTAGATAAAAAATCAATTGTAAGAATGCGATTAATGGAAACAATTAAGCGGATTCTAAATTCAACACCACCTTGGTCTAAAGTATCATTAAAAGAAATTGCCGAACTTGGAAAAGGGAAAGAGGAAGAAGTTGAGATTATAATTGCAGGTCTCATTGATTTGAAAGAAGTTAAAGGAATTTACGATATATGGAATAAAACCTACCATGGAACCTCGTCTTCACACTGGTTAATAACCAAAATTTTAAATGAATTGCCAGATACAGATACTTCGTTAGAAAATGTCAAGATCCATCCAGATGGTGCAGGTGAATTCTCTTTTAATAAAAAAGAAAAATAATCTAGAGTTGAATTATTTATGAAAATTTATTGTAAGCTATTCTTTATCATTTCACTTTTATTATTTTCCTCTTCTATTCTAATATTACCTATTACTGCCTCACTAGAAACCGACATTCAAATCAGATATCCAAGTGAATACAATTTATCACAATTTTCATTTAATTCTAGCGATTTCATTGAGGATATTATTTCTGAATTAGAAAGGGAAGCTGTATATGAAAATGAAAAATTACTTGGATGGCCATTTAGATTAAATGGTCCATTTGAGAATCATGAGAGGATGTATCGAGGATATAATGTGGGGATGGCTGGTATTGGTGAATTTCTGCTTAATGCTTATAATAAAGGATATAATAAGTCCAAGCCCTTGCTTGATGATATTATTACACATTTTATAGAAAATGCAGAACTTAGTCTTGGAGGAGGTCATTATTGGGGTAGGTTTTCTAATGAAGATACTGGAGGTTGGACAGGCCTTAGATATGGGAATGCGGGCATTATTAAATTTCTATCGAATATAGACAAATCAAATTACAATACAAGCTTAACAACTCTAATTGAAAGTGGATATACATTTCTGAAATCATTACAGTTGGATGACGGATCTTGGCCAATGACTGAAAATGGATACATTACTACAGACACACAATATGGTGCTGTTGGAATTGGAACTTCTTTCCTAGAATTATACCAGAATACAGGAAATTCTACTTATTATGATGAAGCAACCAATATTGGAAACTACTTAATTAATAATGGATACTGGGAAGAAGATCGATTTCTAATCCCCTGGACACCACAAGCCATTGAATCTGAATTTGATGGATTAATCGTTTATGGCAAAAGTGGTGGATTAGCTGGTATAATTGACTATCTTAATAAATTATATCTATTGACACTAAATCATACTTTTCTTGATACATCAATTGGACTGGGGAAATCGATATTATATTCGGATTTAGGGGGTTATTGGCCAGATGGATCTGTTTCTTATGTTTCCAGAATTTATACTAGTAATATCGCATTAACAGGCTACGATGTCGGCTCTAGTGGCATCGCGGTTAGTTTACTTGATTTATATGATACCATGGATTCCGAACAAATATCACAAAATCAGATATTGGAGGCTAGTGCAAGAGCAGAAAAATTTGTTCTTGCTTTGTTGAACGATGACTATAGTCTTCCAGTTGGATTAGCCTATCAGATGAATAAAATAACTGGAAAAAGTTTAGGGTCAGCTGGCCTTGCACTTCACCAACTTGAACTTTATGAGAGATATGGAACTCCTCGTCATATGGATTTAGCAATTAATATTTTTAGTCACCTACATGATTTATTTAAATCAAATACTGGATTACCTTTAGACGAAAGTGATATTGTATACGGATATTCATTCAACTTGGAGGATGGAATAGCTGGAATAGGAAACATACTTCTGTATCTAGAGTCAGTATCTCCCAAAAACTCGGGATATGAATATGAGGAGATTTATACAAATATGGTGCCTAATCTATCTTTACCAGAGACAACCAATGAAAATTCGAATTCCTCTAAAACAACGTTCAATCCTATTCTTTATAATTTCATAATCATTTTCACAATGATAATTATTACCGTGAAACGTCTGAAATACAAATAGAACACGCCTAAATTTTCAATTCATGAGGAACATACCTCACAAACCTGTTCAGGATGTGGTTTGATCAGAAAAGCAAATCGGATAAAACGAGGTTTGTATAAGTGTAAAAGCTGTAAACTACAGATAAATGCAGATATTAATGGAGCAATTAATATCATGAGAAAAGTAGCCCTAGATAGATTATCTAAATGGAGTAGCGGTGACATCATCTCGCCTAAACGTCTGAAATTAGTTAATTTCAGCGTTTAAAAATTTGTACGTCAGTACTCGCGTTCCATAGTTGTTTAAATAATTAACTAGAATATACACTAAGGAAAGAAGATTCAAAAAGTGGTGAATCCTCATTAATTTGGTACAACAAATGAGAAGACACCAAATTAGAGTAAAATTTCAAACAGAAAAAGTCATCGGAAAGGCTTTAGACGATGCAAAGTCATGGGTTAACAAATCGAGCAAATACAGCTCAGAACAAATCTACAAGACATTATTGGTTGCTGGCTTGCGCAAAACCTCTTTGGAAGATCAATGTTTACACCTTCAGGAACGGGCAGGAGGCTACGGTAGTAGTCCTTCTGCCGACGTTGTTCTGAAGGTTCTTGACCAACAATATGGAGCAATGGATCTGGATACTCTCGAACAAACCATTGCAAAGAATTTGCAAAGGATGGCAATCATGTTACCACAGTTTGGCAAAAAACGACAATCAGTCATTATAGCTGTAGATTTGCATGATGAAGAGTATTTTGGAAAACCTTTGTATGATAGGGATGGTCGAGAAATCACTATGTATGGACAATTGCGGAATAAATCGGGTAATATTTCGGGGAATAAACGTCGGGTATTCCGTTACGCAACCGCCGCAATTGTTTCATTTGGAAAGCGACTACAGATCCCAATCACGATTGGATTCACAATCAATTACAAAGGACAGAGCCGTGATGAAGTAATCAAAAAAATTTATCAACAAATTCTTCCACTTAACCTAAATATCGAATGTATGGTTGTGGATGGGGGATTCGCCAGTATCCGTTGTTTTAGATTCTTGCAAAATCAAGGGGTTTCGTTCGTCTCCAGGGGAAACTACTTCAAAAAGCGGATCTATCCGGTTATAGGTCAAAATTTTGAGCATACACTGAGCGGATATGCTGGAAAAATGACTGTCAATGCATTTATTGTTGAGACTAAGAGTGCGACTGGTAACCGTATCAGGTTGATGTACCTGAGTTCCGAGGTGATAACCCCGAAAGTGCTCACTGATTCCTACGGAAAACACTTCCGAATTGAAAATACCTATAGACATGCAAAAGTGGTGAAAATCAGAACTTCAACACGTAAAGTACATCTGCGATGGGTATTTTGGGGAATATCCATGTTGCTAGAGTTGCTCTGGGAGTTGATTAGATATTTGGGTAAGTCGATGGGTGTCTCAGATTACAGCTTTCGGCAAAAACTTATGATCGAATATTTCAAAGATCATCTGGTGCTCCTCGTGCCTCGGAGTATCTATCGATTTGAATAGGCGTTTGCCTAAAAGAAGGAGGTTATGCTAGAGAAACGTAACTACTGACGTACAATTTAGATGATGAGATAATGAAGCATATACTTTTGTAAATCAAATTTCAGAATTAATACAATTAATTAGAGCGGTCATTTTGAATTGATCATCAAAAAACCCTTTTAAGGTTTCTAGGGTTATCTTGTTCAATTGAAATCTCATCTTTAGATAATTTTATCATTAACTTAATATACAACATACCAATTTAACTACTAGAGGGGATTATTAAATTATGGATTTAGAGACTGAAAGAATAAAAAACAGAGTAAAATGTTTAACTAATCCGTTGACTTTTCGAATAATAGCTGAGATAATTAATAATCCAGAGATAACTTCAAAAGAATTAAAACAAAAAATAGATCTTTCAGGATCTAGAATTTTTTATTTTATTAATTTATTAGTTGAAGCTGAAATTATTGGATGGAATAAAACTGAAAAAATATCTACTACTTTATCCAGAAGAAAATTCGAAATTCATGAAAGTTTCAAAACTGTGCTTGATAACATTGGAAATCCTAGTTTAATAGAAAGCCAAAAAGAATATTATATAATGCAGTTGTCAATGTTAATGGCTGTAGTTGCAAATCAATTAAATGATCTAGTGGACATCCCTGACGAAGAATTTGCTAGCTATCTAAAACAAGCTGGAATTCCGTCTGTACTTACTTATCCATTTGCTAAAGATATAATTTCATCAACTTTATTAAAAAATCATTCATAAAGTAGTATAGTAGAAAAATTTTGCTTGTTTAGACTTAATTCGAATAGAAAGTTGACACTAAATTTATCGCTTGGCTTAAAATATTACTTGGAAATTCTCCGAGGAGTTCTTTCGTATTCTCATTGACCGCTATGCTTAGGTTATGAATATCAGCTATTTGGATATCGCTGAAATGTACCCCTATATCTTCACTGCTTTTAATAGCAATATTCATGGCACTTGAACCTACATGATGAGACATTATTTCTAGTATATACAAAATTAAACGAGAATTTTTTTCTGAGAGTTTAATAGCTAGCTGCGTCTCAGAATAAAGTATAGAATTTATTGAGATTGTGTGTACTCGTTTCAAACCAATAAAAGTCACTAAAAACCCAGGTATCCAAAATAATTGCTCAACAGTTTCAATAACATCATGATTCAATCCTAATATCCCCCAACTTTCAGTTATTAATTCCCAAAAGTGATTTAAGGTCATCAAACTTAAAAATATCAAGAAGAATGGTATAAATGATACTAATAATCTTCCAAGTTCATCTTTTGTCGAAGTTGTTTTTATTTTTAAGAGTTTAAATGCTAAATATCCCGTTAAGATGAACGCTATAAAATGTACCGACCCAGTTTTATCGAATATGGATCCGACCAATATATTTGAAATTACCTTGTTATGAGAAATTGTGAAAAAATAAGTGAGAATATTAATGATAGACAAAAACAAAATTACTAACAAATCATTTTTTTGAAACCCTTGTAATTCATCATCATATCGTCTTTTATCAAAGTTATTTATAGAAATGAGAAATGTAATCATTCCGGAGAAGTACATAATGTGCCACCCAAATTGAAGTGTGGTTTCATCCAACTCGTAAATATGTAAGTTGAAAAGCAAAATATATATCCTCGATGCAGCTAAAAACGTCAATCCTATCAAAATGTAAATGAATGGTCGTCCAATAATTGAAGTTCGATAATAACGAATGATTTTTAGGTTAATCAGCCATGTAATGACAAAGGAAGCCAATATGAATAATTCAACCCACATAATAATAATTCCGCGTGTGTTTAAACCTAAGAAATTGTTGCTTGCGAACACTATACTTATTTTGGACAAAATGTTAAACAAAATCAAAATCAATAACAACTTAAATAATTTATTAAAAAATCCAAATTTATGTCCATGCAATACCACATCAACTCCAAAATCGATTTTCAGGATTCTCTTTGTTCATACAAATTTACCTCGAAATTAAGAGGTTGAATATGTGAAACAACAATAATAATATCATAATTGATCCTTGAATAAATTTATAAGACTTTGGCGATCTGAAAAGTTATTTGCCTTCGCAATATTATCTAATGCAATCCCTGCAATTTTTTTATCAATTTCAATTCGACGTGTGATCATTATATGGATTAGCTCAGGTACAAGTACCAAGCTTCCAATTTCTCCGATTTGTTGTATTATTGTTGTTTGAACTGCGCTATGAGATTGCGATTTCATAAGATTAAGCAAGCGTTTACTTACTGATTCGTTTTTGGTCAATTTATACTGATTTGAAGAAGCTCGAATAGAGTTAACTCGGACTACTAAGGAAGCATCGGATTCTGCCAAATCCCATAGGAGCTCGATAACTTCATTAGGCAATTGTCCAACACTATATCTTCCAAGGGCATCTGCGGCAAATCCTCTAATATTTTCATCCTTAGAATTTGTCAAATTATCTACAATATCATCTATAGCTTGTCTAGAATTCATAAGACCCAATGACAACATATAATGCCAGGAATTACGACCTAAAGGTTCTGTTCTATACAATATTAAGAGTCTTTTTTCCAGTTTTAAAAACTTTTTGTTTTTATTATATGAATCCCAATCTGTCCAAATCCTTCTTGCTGCAGCACCTCTATCTGCCTTATCCTTTGAATTGAGCATATTAGATAACTCAGGAATGGAATAAATGGGTGTGATTGTCATCTTCTATCTTAATCAAATTTATATGGTTTATGTGTTTAAAGATACCTCTAGATCTAATAGGTATAAATTTTGAATTTAATTAACCTAATTATTTTATTTATTCTTTTTTAATTCTTCTTCATGTTCGACTTCCCACAAGGAGATGACTGGAACAAGTTTGCTTAAGAGAATATATAGAAATATAAATCCTGAAATTTGAGCTGCAAAAATCCAAACCTCTACGCTATTTGGAGTATATGAATGCCATCCTTCATCAACAGTTGGTGCTGCTTGAGCAGGGACTGTTATCAAGTAACGTTTAATCCACATTCCAATGTTTATCATTATTGTTGCAATAAAAATCATTGTCATGACTACTCTATCAGACAACTGAGGATTCGATATCACAACTATTAGTATAAGAACTGGTATTAATAATCCACCAAGGATAAAGTACCAAAACAATACCGCATAATCACCATAGAATATTTGCATAAGTAGTTCAAGTGTATTTTCTTCACCCCTGTATGCTTCTGTCAAATATTCACTAATTGTAAAATACGCATAGAATGCTGCGAATGTTACTAATAATTTAGATAAATTAACAAAGTGTTCTCTTTTTAGATAAACTTGTAAATTATAGAATGTTGTAAATAGTACCATCGCAGTTAACAATGCTGCTAATCCAGAGAAAATAGCTCCTACAACAAAATAAGGTCCAAAGATAGTTGAACTCCAGCCCGTCCTAAACATCATAGACATAATCCAAGATACAACTGTATGAACTGATACTGCAACTGGAATAATAATGAAACTCATTTTCTTAATATTCTTTTCCAAGAGCTCGTATTGTTCTTCAGTACCTTCCCAACCTATGGCTAAAATTCGGTAAAAGAATTTTCGTATTCTATATTCATCTGACAAATTATCTCTATAATACGCAAAATCAGGAATTAATGGCAAATAGAGGAAAATTGCACTTCCAATAAGATAGAATGTAATGGAAATGAAATCCCATACTAATGGACTGTCAATATTCCCATATCTAACAACATTTATGACCCTATCTAGGTGCCCCATATCAATAAAAACTGAAGCTGCACCAAAAATCAATGCTAAAACAGTAATTTCTTCTGCTAAACGAGTTATTGGGGTTCTCCAATCTGCACCAGTTACTCTTAAAATTGCTGAAATCAAAGTTCCCGCATGGCTTACTCCAATGAAGAATACAAAGTTGGATATATATAAACCCCAAAAGATTTTAGTTGTTAAACCAGTTACTCCTAAACCCTCTGTATATTGCCTTTTGTACTCCCAAGCACCTTTTGCAATAATAAGTAAAAGAACTACCATTACAATCTTGGTTTTTCTTCCAGTTTCTAACATAGATTTTTCTACAATCTGTCTACCAGTTAATGGTATTGTTGGATCTACGCTTGCTACAACCATATTATTTCTCCTCCGTTGCGGGTAAATAGAATACTCTTGGTTTTGTACCTTCTTCTTCTTTCCATCTAAAACCTGCTCTTTCTTTTAACGTTTTATCAAGGAGAATTGTATCTCCATCTGAGTTTGTCATTGCATTTTCTAAAATGTTACCAAAATATAATGCACCCTCATCACATGAAGAAACGCAATGTGGAAGTTTTCCTTCGAATTGAAGACCACAGAATTCACATTTTCCAGTGATCCCTTGATCTCTAACTAATGTAAATGGCATTTGTCTATCATAAGCTTCATCTGGTATATCATCAGCTTTAGGATTCTTTTCCCAGAAGAAGAATCTAACTTCATATGGACAAGCTGCCATACATAGTCGACAACCGATACATCTATCATGATCAATTAGTGTTAAATTATCTCCATCTCTTTTCCAAGCTGCACTTACTGGACAAACATGTACACATGGTGGTTCTTTACATTGTTGACAAGGTCTTGGAAAGAAACTAGTTGATTTTGCTTCCTCGTGTACCATTTCAAATACTTTGATGTATTCGTGTTCATCAGGTGTATAATGGCCATCAATACATGCTTGTGTGCATCTTGGTACATCTTTATCAGTACAACCATCGCATTTTGCTAAATCAATAACCATTCCCCACTGAGCATCAAAATCAGTTCGCCACTGATCATACGGTCGGTCTTTTTCCTCAACTAATCTTTCATCACCAGTTAATAATGTTGATCCAGTAAGAAATGCTGCAGATGTTGTAACACCTGCTACTTTAAGAAATTCTCTTCTACTTAATTTCATTCTTTTGAAACCTCCTTCTTCTTAGAGTTTTCTTCTCTTCCAATTTTATTTATTTTGAATAAATCAAATACTACTGATGAATAAAGGTAAATTAACCAGGAGACAAAGAAGAATAGTGCGAACACTAAGAAATTCCTCATGAAATGAGGACCAAGGGTGTCACGTAAATCTCCATATGTTGATTCTTCTACTACGACAACTTCTTCAATATCTAAAATGAAAGTTAATTCTTTTCGAGTGTGATTGATATCTCCAAAAAAGATTGAAACAAATTCTAACTCTCCAGTTTTCTCTACTTCTACCTCTAAATCAGCAGCTCCAGTATTATCAGTGAAGATATCTTGTAGTTTTACTAATCCAAAAATCGATTTTTGAAAATAACCAACTTCGTGATCATCACTTTGTGCACCAGCATTAAATTGAGAATGTAATGTAACAGTGCCATCATTATTATTGATAACATTAAAAGTAAAATCAGAATCTACCGGTGATCCTATAATTTTATCAACAATTTCTACAGTTTCACTACCAGAGTGTTCGTGATGCTCTCGATCAAAATCCTTACCTGTTCTCCTAAATGCGGTAAAGAATCCAAATCGATCCCCAACATGCCAAAATTGATCATGCCCCGCTGGATCATCTAAAGCCATTGGGATCATAAATTCAATAATTGTTTCTCCGTTCACTTCACTTCCCCCAGTAGAATCGAAACTTATGGAATCAGTATCAATAACAGGATCAGTTTGACCGTTAGCAAACATATCATTTATTGTTACAATATCTCCAACAGGGTCATAGGATGCCATAATTATGTTTCCACCAACCATAGTTGTACCTAATTCACCTAATCCTAACCCTATCCAACCGGTTCCATTAATCATGATTGCAACCGCGACATATGTGTCGTTATGTGCCCACCAAATTCTTGATACAAATTCTCCTCCAATGTTATTAACTTCTAGAAATGATGGATATTCATTTTCTCCAACAACTCCATCTTGTGCGATTCCTGAAAAATCAGAGTAATATAAGTACGCATATGGTACATCAATATCATCTGCAGATACATAGATTGGATTTTGACTAAAAATTACAAATGATAGTAGTATAATGAATGATAGTTCCCTTTTCAAAATTTCACCTTTTGTCTTTTATCCCTATAAAGTGATATATATTGAGTTCAGATTACCTCATATTAAAATTGCTATACTTTCTTTATTAATAAGTGTAACATAATATGATTTATCACAAATTTATGAACAATCATAAGCTAATGACTATTATTAACCCGCAATATTGCAAAAAATACGAAAAAATTCTTTTTTAATTTATTATTCTATAGAGATCAACTTCATGCCAAATTATAGAGTATATTTAATATCTGTATTCATTTAATTTAGCTTTCAAGAGATATTCCCCTTAATTTATATATTAAAAAGTACATATTGACCATACCACTAAATAATTACTATAAATTACATATCAATTTTTTATAATTATTTTTTGTTGGTGAATAAAATGAAGAAAAAATTATTAACTTTACTGTTTATGATGGCATTTTTGAGTGGGTCAATATTGAGCTCTGCAGCTCCTGTAGTCTACACAAATACCGCATTAGACGGTACAACAATAACAATTGATGGACAAATGGGAGATTGGGCAGATATTGATTCTGTCACAGTCACTCTAAAACCAGCCCGAGTTGTTGCAGAAGCTAATGCAAGTATTTCTGCAGATTTCTATTCAACACACGATGATACCAAAATATATTTCTTAGTTGTAGTAACTGATGCTTACTATTTCTATAATTATGATACTGGTATCAATCACAGATATGCCCCCGCACTTGGTTTATCTTTTCCAATTGACGATGGTGCTAAAGCCGAATATATGGGTGGAACAGATAGAGATACCCTTGACAATATTGAACTCGTATCTGGAGAAGTTGATATTCTGCATTGGGAATTGGATACAATTGCTGGTGATACTGCTGGAGGTACTAAAAATACAACCACAGGTGCTAGTTTCGGAGATGGAACTGGAAATCTTGATGACGAATGGGCGAAATCTGCTGAAGATCGTACCACTAAATAATTACTATAAATTACATATCAATTTTTTATAATTATTTTTTGTTGGTGAATAAAATGAAGAAAAAATTATTAACTTTACTGTTTATGATGGCATTTTTGAGTGGGTCAATATTGAGCTCTGCAGCTCCTGTAGTCTACACAAATACCGCATTAGACGGTACAACAATAACAATTGATGGACAAATGGGAGATTGGGCAGATATTGATTCTGTCACAGTCACTCTAAAACCAGCCCGAGTTGTTGCAGAAGCTAATGCAAGTATTTCTGCAGATTTCTATTCAACACACGATGATACCAAAATATATTTCTTAGTTGTAGTAACTGATGCTTACTATTTCTATAATTATGATACTGGTATCAATCACAGATATGCCCCCGCACTTGGTTTATCTTTTCCAATTGACGATGGTGCTAAAGCCGAATATATGGGTGGAACAGATAGAGATACCCTTGACAATATTGAACTCGTATCTGGAGAAGTTGATATTCTGCATTGGGAATTGGATACAATTGCTGGTGATACTGCTGGAGGTACTAAAAATACAACCACAGGTGCTAGTTTCGGAGATGGAACTGGAAATCTTGATGACGAATGGGCGAAATCTGCTGAAGATCGTCATGATGATAACGATGCTGCTACATCTGAAAACTCTTACCTAGGATCATGGGGATTCAGTGTAGCCAATCCATCAAACGGGACAGAAGGTAACTGGATGTTTGAAATTTCAAGAGATTTAGACACTGGTGATATTCATGATGCTCAATTTGCGGAGACTGAAACTATTGATGTCGCAATTGCATACTGGACTCCAAATGAACAAACCAATAACAAATGGACTGATGACGGTCACTATGTAAATTACGATAATGTAATTGAAATGACATTAGAAGCAGTTGCAGATGAAGATGATAGTCCAGGATTTGGATTGTTCATTGCTTTCTCTGGAATATTTGCCATGGCAGTCATTCTTAAGAAAAGAAACTAATTAAATTTTAAAATCGAATAGTCAAATAAATAAATATTTTCTAATTGTAATATTCAATTTGACCATATATTATTTACATTAATAGGTTCTCAATTATATTTCCTCCCCATTCTCATGACATTAGACATGGGAATAGGAGGGAAATTTACAAAATTTTGGGAAGTTCAATATAACAGAATCTAACTAATTTGAGAAATTGCTAATTCAGATGATTTAATACCTTTTGACCTTTGGTTGAGACTTCGTGAGTACAATCCCATAAGTATAGTTAAAATAAGGGTTAAAATGGAAGTAAAAGTGAATAAAATTTGTAATCCCTCAGATCTACTACCTGAATATCTTTCAAAAATTTCTAACATGGGTGACAAAAATGCGGAACTTATTGTCCTACCTGATGATATGTAAACTCCCAATACGCCCATGGCCATACCTCTTTGCGCAGGAATGGTGGCATTACTTGTTCCTCCTGATGTTGAAATATATCCAATCATAATTCCACCTGTTAATATAGTATAAACGACTAACAGTTCCAAAAATGAGTTAGTCAAAGGTAAAAGAAAAATCATTGAACTAATAATAATCATTGATGTCATTACTGGACCTCTGAAACCATATTGATCAAATATTTTTCCAAAAAATGGTTTAAATAAGATTAGTATAAGTGTCGAACTCAATATGAGTGATGCAACAACACTTTTGTTATATCCCAAAGAAACAACTATTAGGAGAGGGATAAAGCTAGCTACAAAAAATTCAGTAAAAATGAATAACAATTCAAAAAGAAAAATAATTCTTAAACTGTATTCCTTAGTCATTTCAAAAACGGATTTGGACATATTGCTAAATGAACTTTTCAACGCCCCTAATCTTGATTCAACTTTCTTTCTATGCTCATCTTCTAAAACTTCAGGCAGTAGAATATAAGAAAATAACAATGCAATTAGCATAATAAGAAATGCAATACCGAATAATCCAGTAACAGTTAAAATATCGTTATCAAGTACATAAACCGCAAGAAATGATCCTAATAATATCCCAATATCTTATCCCATAAAGATGAATCCTTGAATTCTACCATAATTACCATCTGAAATATCACCTACATAGGAAAAAAATGCAGGCCAATGCATACTCATACCAATCCCAACAAGTAAAGAGGCTATGAGGACAAAAGTCCAATGTGAAGCGTAATACATCATGCCTAGTGCAATTGTATAACATAAGTTTCCTGTAATAATTAATGGTTTCCGGCCTATTATTTGTGATAATTCAGAAAAAGGGACTCGTAAAAATATTTGAACTAAATTTCTTGTTGTTAATACAAACCCAATTATTATTGCTGTTACCTTAAGGTCATCAAGAACAATTACATAATAAGCTCCAAATATGCTCAATGAGAAAACGGAGAATATCTGTACAAATATGGCTGAAAAAATTTCCCTTCTGAAATAATTGTTCAATTATTGTATTCTACTCCTTCTTCTTATATCTATGATTATAGTATCTATTCTTTCCTGTAATTTAATATTTTCAACAAAAATGTTGTTTTACAAATATTTTTCAATTTGAGAGTTAAATAAGAAAATCTCAATTTTGTATGATTATTTTTATTTAATGTCATATGTTGAATACTTTTACCTGTAGATTTAATTTAAAGTAATTTGTTGATAAAAATAGAAGAAATAAATTGTCAAAGAAGGTCAAAAAATCTACCATTTCAGAGTTCGTTACACAAGTATATGTCATTCATCGCACCGGTATGGTAATACTCAGTCGGAAGTATGCAGATAGCTGTATTGAAAGTGATCCTCAGCTTGTTGGGGGATTAATAGCTGCGATTATGACAGTAACAAGTTCTACAGCATCTAATGTAACATCATGTATTGGAGCTGAAGATGGGAGACATAAATTATTAGAATTTACTACAACTTGCTCTAGATGGATTATTAGTGAAGCTGATGATTTCGTGGTCACGGTTTTAGTACCAAATACTTCACCTCTATTGGAAAAAATAAATTTAATTTCACGCGTTGCAGAACAAATTCTTGAAACCTACCTTTTGTATAAGCAATTTACAATTCAGACAGAAGAAACCGTAGAGGACGACAACGACGAGCAAATAGAATTGGGTAACACAATTGATAATTTCGTTTCAGATGTAATTAAAGAATTCTCTGGTCAAATATTAGATTTTTCCAAGGAGGGTTCAATTGATCATTATGAATTTCCAGTTGACACAATGTAGTGTGACTAATAATAACATTAGTAATCTTATCAGCTAAATTAAAATTAAATATGTTTCAAATTCACTTCCATTCTGTCATAAAATCTTAATTGTATGGAATAATTAGTGATGTATAATGAATGTAGGCGACGTTGAGATAGAAGATGATTACATAACGGTGAAAAATACAGATACAATTCTTGCAGTTGCAAAAGCTATTGCAAAATCAGCAATTCCTGATGCAGTTGTCCTAAATGAGAATGATAAAGTAGTCGGTGCACTAGATGATTTTGACATTATTTCTAAGGTGATTGCAGTTGAAAAGGATCACAACACTATTACAGCTGAAGAAGTAATGTATGCCCCCCCTCCAGTAAGAAAAACAACCACCTTGGAAGAAACCCATAAAATTATGCAGGAATTAGACGCTACAATGCTTCCAGTAGTTGATGATGAGTTAAAATTATTAGGAGTCGTCACGATCATGGATGTACTTGAAGGTCTTTCGGGGGATTATAAGAAATTATCATTTTTCGAAAAATTAAAACTACTTTTTTGATTTCTAACTTATCCACCACCAAATATTGGAGAGAGAAGAACATAGTCATCATTCTCAATTATTGAATTCATTGATCCCCCTTTAGTTTCATTTATGACAACAAAAATATGTTCATTCGGTAGATCAAAGTTAATAATTTCTTTTAATGGAGTTGGTATTTTGATTTCAACTTCTTTTGTTTCAAACCCAGCAATTCTCTTTAATGAACTGATTAATTTAATTCGAACCAAGCTAATCTATAATTTTTAATTTATTATATTAAATGAATAATCTTCTGTTTTGAGAATAATTAAGTAGTAGAACTTTATTATTTAATATCTCTTTATTTTAGGGTGATAACTTGGTCCATCATATCAGCTTCAGCTTCCAGCGATAACTCATACATTAATTCCCTAGTAGGTATGCCTCTATCGTCCCACTTTCTAAGTCTATAATAATGGCTTAACAACTTCTCATAATCATTTTTGTTTAGATGTTTGTCAGTGTAAGATCCTCCATCTTTAAGTCCTTCATTAAACCATCTTGCAGGAGGATAATCCATATTGCGATTCCACTGTTTGCCCTCAGCTAAGAATTCTCTTACCCAATAGGCCCTCATTAATGCATAAATCCGATCAGCCACCTCAAATACTTCATCAAGATTCCAATCATCCCTTCCAGTGACTTTTTGTAAGAATTTAGGATAGTTTTCCAAATCATAACCAAGTTCAATCCATGGAAATCTACAAGTTGTTAAGCTTTCAAACATTCCTCCACGGATCCGTTGCAGTTCAATAACTTTAGCTGCTTTATCTTCAGTATAGGCGTCGCGCTCAGAGTGCTGAATCTCCCACTGAATAACCCATGCATCTTTGTGATGTGCGCCTATGGGAGACGTTCCGAAAGACAATGCCATGCCTGGAACAGTTCCTGCATTATAAGCAGAAGCCTCTAATCCTTTGACTTGAATTGCCCAATTCTTTGCTTGATCACCCCATCTTTCTGCCATCCTCATCGTACCCTCAGCTAGTAGATTACCAATATCATCTGAACGCATAGTTAAACGAGTGATTAATTCTTTTGATTTTTCATAATTACCAAAACCATAATCATCACCTAATATACCATTTTCTGCTGCTTCAGCAGCCATTCCGAGGACAGAACCAAGTGAAATTGTATCCAAGCCATAATCATCAGCCATATAGTTAAGAGTTCCAACTTTAGGCAGATCACCAATACCTATATTCGGACCCAACATGCCAATATTTTCATAATCTAATTCTGAATCGTTCCCATCTTCGTCCTTAATGACCATCCCACATTGCATATTACATCTAGGACATCCATATTGTGTGATTTTTGTTTCACCGAGTTTATCCCCATCAACTTCTTTGGCTTTAGAGAATTTACCAGCTGTGAAATTGTTTACAGGTAAAGTACTAGTCTCTTGCAAAAATTCCAAAATCATTGTGGTACCCATTCTCATCCATTCTGAATAGAATCCCGCTTTCTTGACATCTTTGTAACCATCACTTCCCAACTTCTTTGTTTCTTTTTCATGAACAACAGGAAAACTGCCTGTACCAATAACAACAATTGATTTCAGATTTTTTGAGCCCATAACTGCACCCATACCCGGCCTACCACCGGATCTTCCTTCTTGACTTCGTACAGTAGCATATTTCACAAGATTTTCTCCTGCTTGACCTATAGAAAGAAAACCTGATTTTTTACCATATTTTTCCATAAGATATTCTTCAGTATCATATGTACCTTTCCCCCAAATTTCAGAAGCATCTAAAAATTCAATCTGGTCATTTCTAATTACAACATATGTTGGGGAAGCAGCCTTTCCTTTAACAATAATTCCATCATAGCCAGCCTTCTTTAATTGGGGACTCGCCCGAGTTCCTAGATTCCCATCTCCGTATCCCCCTGTGAGAGGGCTTTTGGAGGCCACGATCATCTTACTACTGGATGGTAACATAAGACCTGAAAGGGGGCCGATTGCAAAAACCAACCAATTGTCTGGATCATAAGGGGCGGTTCCAGTCGGAACATTATCCCATAGCAGTTTTACTGCGAATCCACGTCCACCAATAAATTTGGTTTCCCATTCTTTGGGATATTCAAAGTTAGAAGCTGTTTTTGATGACATATCTAACATCAACAATTTACCATGATAGCCACTCATTACATTTTCAAAGTGAATTCTTGCTACTTTAAATTATACGAGTGTTGATTGTTTTTACGTTGTAATTTATAGGTTACAATCGATAATCTAGGCTTTTCTAAATAAGAATCTTCCAACACTGTAGTTAAAATGCAAAATTACTTTCCTCGAGTAGAAATTTAAGTAATTTCAAACTTTTCTGATGGTGTTGATAGTCCAATTCTAGATGGTATTTTCTTTGATAGGATTATTGATGAAATTAATAAAATAACACCCGTAAACATGAAGACAAATATGAGGCTCTCACCCTTATCATCAGTTAAGATTGTCATAATCTGCCAAATTACACCTAATAATAATGATGAGAGAGTTCGGCCAATTGAAACATAAACACCCAAAACCCCCATCGCAACACCTCTTTGATTATTTTCGGAATTATGTGAAGTCGCCCCATTACACGCAAGGTATGAAGTCATAATGTTAGCCATATAAAATGCAAAAATTCCAATCACCATCCACAATTGAGTTACCTGAGTAATAAGAATTAATAGAAAACCGTTTAAAACTAGACTTACCAGGATTGGATTACGATAGCCAAGCTTATCTGATATTGAGCCTAAAAATGGTTTTAGAGGAAATAAAAGTAAAGTTCCCAAAGATAAAACATATGCCACATCACCCTCAGTGTAACCTAGAGACAAAACTACCAATAATCCAATAAATGATTGAAAGAAGAATTCTCCAAAGGCAACGACAAACTGAAGTTGATAAACAGGTCGTAAATTCTTATCATTTGACATCTCTCGAAAAGAATTGTAGGAATTTCGAAAAGAATACCCTAAACTCTTCAATTTTGAAGGTACAATCTTTCTTTCTTCATCAGATAGTGTTTCTCGTAGCGTAAATGAATTAATTATAATTCCGATTATACCAATAATGGATGAACCAAGAAATATTAAATTCAGGCTAATTGGTTGATTGAATCCTATTGTGATAGACCCAATATCAACTAATCCAAATGTAAGATAGTTTGAATTGATCCTGACAGATCCTTCATCTAACAATATTTTAACAATAAAAGTACCGACAATTATTGCCACATCTGCACCTTGGAAAACGAACCCATTGATTTTCCCATAATTATCTTTTGCAATATCTCCTATATATGCAAATAAAGCAGGATAATAAAAGGTCATCCCAAAGCCTAATAGTACAGTTGCTATTAAATCATAAATCCAGCTAGTTGATAAATACAAAACAAAATGAGCAAGAGAATAAAATCCCAAAGCAACTAAGAGTAAAGGTTTCCGCCCCACAACTTGTGAAAATTCACCAATAGGAATTCTGAAGAATATCTGAATAAAATTTCTTAAACCAAATATGAAACCTATAATTAGGGCTGAGGTTTGAAATGTATTCAAATGAATACCCAAATAAGCCATTATCATAACTTGAAGAAAAGTAGCAAAAAGAGAAACATTAGCTGCAACTAAAACCTCTCTTTTGAATATTCCCACATTTTCAGAAATCATTGTAATTTTATATAAACTACTCTTTGACTAAATTTACAATTACAATTCTTTTTATTAAACAATCGCAAATCATCAAATGATCTAAATTAACTAGTGAAATTACCTATCTGAACACAAAAAACAAAAAAATGAATCTGAGAATAAGAAATTGGAATGGCTGACATAAACTCAATAGAAACAAAATTTACTAAATCACTAGAGGATATTCAATCTAGTTGGACAGATATACAGAAATTGGTTGAAAACGTCCGTGCGGATGCTAATTCGGAATATACAAAATTAAAATCAGATCATGTTGACCTAAAAAGTAAATATGACGAAGCTAAATCTAAATTAGATCATATTGAAGGACAATTGGCTGAAACTGTAGGAAGGTTGGAAACTATGTCCAAAACAACTTCTAAGGGCGTAAATGCTATGGAGCTATTAGACGTTTATCTCGTACTTATGGAGCAAGTTTTTGAAAGTGGACCACATGTAAGACTGCTTCTAATGTTGCATGGTGATTCGGAAAAATTTACGTTAAACGACCTCACAACAGCTTCAGGCATCTCAGGAATTCAAGTAAGACAGGCTTTGTTTGATCTTAGAAATGCTAAGATATTGGATTATGATGATGAAACTCAGGAAGTAACCCTTAAACAAAGATTCTTATAACCCTATTCGAGTGATATGTAAAAAATTCATTCATGAAGCCGTAGATCCTATAACTATATTTTCGATATTAAATTAAGCCATCTAAATCACATTAACTTTATTTATTAGATAAATGATACTTCCTTTATGCTGGTAAAACCTAACATAATACTACTTTTAATAATATTCCAAATTTTTAGTTTTTCTACAATTTTAGCTACAAATGCTGCAGTAGGTGCTGAAGAGACTCCTAAAGATGCAATCATCGGCACTAATACGGGCAATATAAGTTCAAATTCAGCAGGTGGAAGATATTTTTTTAATTTCTCAACCGAAGCTGAGAAATCATATGACTTTGAACTTAATGGAGATAGTAACACAGCATTCGATCTATTTTTGTTCGATATTACTTTCTTGCCTGGAAAAGTTCCTGATGATTCAGCAGAATATGCTGAAACAAATTCGTATCCTGTAACAATTGAAGGATATGTCAGTGAGGATAGCTGGGTATTAATACAAGTTTTCTCAAATCACATTGATGGAGGTATTGGAGATTTCACATTATCAATTTCTGAAACTAGCTCATCATCAAGTAGTACCAATACATTAGATCCAACTAATGATTCAGATTCAACAGAATCCCCTGCTTTTGATTTCATACTCGTTACATTCACAATGATAATTTCGTTGATAATCATAAACGTCAAACGAAAACTAAATTGAAAATAAATCCAATTACAACATTTCAAATCTAAACTGATGGTTCTTTCAATTTTCCGATAAAACTTATTAAATTATAAGTGGTTATTTTTTAACACTTTAGAGGAAAATAATTTAAAGTATGCAAGCAATAAGTGCTATATGGACGAATTTGATGTTGAAAATTATTTTTACCCAAAATCAAGTATAGGCATCAAATCAACCAAGACTGAGGATTTTAAACTTTTAATAGAAATATTTTTTCCTCAAACTTTCTTCGCAATATCAATAATTTACAGTCTGATCTTATTGATAGTATCCAATTATAATGTTTCACTTGATGTATATGGTCAATCTTTAAATTCAGTAGAAGCCTACTTGATCCTCACTTTACCTGTAATTGTAGTATTACTTTATCAAAAATTTGGTTTAATTACATTACCAAGTTTTGCAAATGGAGTTTACCAGTTACTTTATCAAGATTACAATCTTCCCGAAAGGGTCGAATTTTTTTCTTTGTCAATCCATGGAAGAATAATTTTACTATCTACATACTTTTTGCTTGGATTTTATATGGCCTACAAAAGGTTTGACAATTTAGCTGATGATGGTATAATAGTGTACTACATTGCATATTTGTCAATTACCATCAACGTTTTGCTTGAATATTTTAGCAATAATGGTTCTGGTTTCCTTGCAATTTTTCTAGTAATATTTATTACAATTTTCATTTTTTTTATGTTCCAGACCATATCTGCATTTGCAATTGGATTTTTAATAGGGCTCTATATAATTAGGAAACAAATGAGAAATAATAATTTAAATTTTCTTTATCCAAGCGCTGATGGTCAGGAGGATACTCAAATTCCAAATCGATTTAATTATTGAATAATAGTATATATTAACTAATATTAGTAATTATACGGCTCCTATATCACGAATAAAATCTTGTATGGAATTAATTAAGAATTGCTCGTCAATAGTAATGAAATCATCCTCATTGGCCACTGCAGTTGCATTTGTTGCGGCATCTTTTAAGAAATTATTCATTACCTTTTGAAATTCACTTTCATCAAGATCTGATTTTAATATTGAAACAAGTTGATCTTCCAGTTTTTCAAAATCAATTTTTACCTGATCTAATAGTGCCTGTTCATCCTCTGTTATCTCACCATCAAAGAGGGCTACCTCAAATAGATCATATATACATTTTTTAATTGCCGCATTAATTTCTTCTGCTGTTCGATACATTGTGAACCTATTCTTTGTGTTGTTAGAAACTATATTCTATAAAAGAACACTCTCATACTAATAATTAAACAGCTAATGAACTTAATTGATTTTCACAAATATTTAATTTGCAACCCTTAAATAAAAAAACTAAATCTCTATCACTAATATGAGAGTTTTGAAAAATCCAAAATTGCATTTTGTACTGTTTCAAATGAATGTGGAATTCGGTAATTCCAAAGAAAATTTCAAGAGAGTATCAGATTTTTTAGATAAACAGAATATTAGGGAAAATTCTTTTCTTATCTTACCTGAATTATTTCTAACTGGGTATCATAAAGAAGAAATTAATGCGGCATCTTTTAAGAAATTATTCATTACCTTTTGAAATTCACTTTCATCAAGATCTGATTTTAATATTGAAACAAGTTGATCTTCCAGTTTTTCAAAATCAATTTTTACCTGATCTAATAGTGCCTGTTCATCCTCTGTTATCTCACCATCAAAGAGGGCTACCTCAAATAGATCATATATACATTTTTTAATTGCCGCATTAATTTCTTCTGCTGTTCGATACATTGTGAACCTATTCTTTGTGTTGTTAGAAACTATATTCTATAAAAGAACACTCTCATACTAATAATTAAACAGCTAATGAACTTAATTGATTTTCACAAATATTTAATTTGCAACCCTTAAATAAAAAAACTAAATCTCTATCACTAATATGAGAGTTTTGAAAAATCCAAAATTGCATTTTGTACTGTTTCAAATGAATGTGGAATTCGGTAATTCCAAAGAAAATTTCAAGAGAGTATCAGATTTTTTAGATAAACAGAATATTAGGGAAAATTCTTTTCTTATCTTACCTGAATTATTTCTAACTGGGTATCATAAAGAAGAAATTAATGCGGCATCTTTTAAGAAATTATTCATTACCTTTTGAAATTCACTTTCATCAAGATCTGATTTTAATATTGAAACAAGTTGATCTTCCAGTTTTTCAAAATCAATTTTTACCTGATCTAATAGTGCCTGTTCATCCTCTGTTATCTCACCATCAAAGAGGGCTACCTCAAATAGATCATATATACATTTTTTAATTGCCGCATTAATTTCTTCTGCTGTTCGATACATTGTGAACCTATTCTTTGTGTTGTTAGAAACTATATTCTATAAAAGAACACTCTCATACTAATAATTAAACAGCTAATGAACTTAATTGATTTTCACAAATATTTAATTTGCAACCCTTAAATAAAAAAACTAAATCTCTATCACTAATATGAGAGTTTTGAAAAATCCAAAATTGCATTTTGTACTGTTTCAAATGAATGTGGAATTCGGTAATTCCAAAGAAAATTTCAAGAGAGTATCAGATTTTTTAGATAAACAGAATATTAGGGAAAATTCTTTTCTTATCTTACCTGAATTATTTCTAACTGGGTATCATAAAGAAGAAATCACCAAATCTGCTTTTGTTGACTCATCATCTAATACCATTAAGCAATTGCACGGACTAGCCTTAAAATATAATATATCACTTTATGGTTCAATTGGAGAGAAAGTAGATGACAATTACTGTAATACTGCAGTTTTAATTACTCCAGATGGGCTGAAAGAGACCTATCGTAAAATTCATTTATTTGGACCCATGGGAGAAAAAGATCTATTTAATCAAGGAAATCAAATTAAAACGATTGAACTGGATGAAACAGTATTTGGATTATCAATATGCTATGATTTACGGTTCCCGATGATGTATCAGAAGATGATGGCAGATAATGCAGGCATTATTCTGGTAGTAGCAGAATGGCCTATTGCAAGAATAAATCATTGGTCTGCTTTGTTAAAGGCAAGAGCGATTGAGAACCAAGCCTTTGTCATTGGATTGAATCGAGTTGGCAAAGATCCTGATTACACTTACGGAGGTCACTCAGCGATTTATTCACCATATGGAGATGTTGTTTGTGAAATAGCAAATTCAGAAGAAGGATTTATCGAGTGTGAAATAGATTTAGCCCTCATTGATAAATTTAGAAATCAATTTGATGTAAGATTGGATAGAATTCTAAAATAATATTATCAAAGTAATTGACTTAAAATTTCAGACAATTGTACTTCGTCCTTTAACTGCACTTGTAAATCTGAAAATATATTTCTATTAGAGTCAATTTGCTCAGGTGTTAATCTAGTCAATGCTTCTTGGAGGACTTCTCCACCATTCTCATCCTTTATGATACAGGAGACATGGTAAGAAGCAGAACTTGGAAATTTTTGCTTGGTATCTTCATTTTCACCCCATCCAGGTTTAATAATTTTCAATTCAGCCTTGATTATTTTCTCTTTACACACATTACATGTTGCCCGACTTGATTTTGCCAATTCAAAAATTGAAAACTTCCCTCGAGGCTTTGTCCATTCTTGACTCGTAAATATTTCAATATTCGGAATACTTTTTTCCAAATCTTCATCTTTCGGGTTAATAAGTACTTTGGACCCTTTATTTGCATAAACCATTATCTTTTCATCCGATCCGAGTTTGGATAACCCTTTTAGAATTACAATTTTATCAGTCTTTTCTAATTTTAATTTAGTATGTTCATTCCATAAAACAATTTTACGTCTGTTATCATTATCTTCAACGTAGATAGTGCGTGATTGATTCTCACTTCCTGATTCATCGATATCAAGTTTAGGTTTCATAGCTTTTAATATGTGACCTTTAACATTTACTGTTTTTTCTTCTTCTCCAAGCTCTGAAATTCCTTGTATTGCGAAGGCAGACTGCGTAGCTTTTTTCTTAACCTCTTCGAGTTGTTCCAAAACATCTTTTGTGATTTTATCACTAACATCTGCATGAATAACCAAATCAGGAAAATTATCAATAGCACATTTAAGATGAAACCATCGCATCCCGGTTCTAACTGATCCTCCCATTGAAAATTCATATTCTTCACCCAATCGAGGTTCATCTTTCTGGATTTTTAATTTACAAAATCGACATCCAGCTCTTGATGATTTGGACAATTCAATGATATTCATTCAAATTTATTTGATAATAAATAGTGAAAAATCCATTGTCATTATGAAGTTGGTTTGTTGAAAATATACTTAATTATTATCTCCAAATTATGTCAACTTCTTCTGGTCTGAAGTGTTGTCTTACTAATGTATCTTCAATTGATTGTTCATGGCCATTTTGATGCATTAATATTCCTAGCCATGCAATCATAGCACCATTATCAATTGCAGTAGCCGCTGGTAATCCAGCAAATTTTGCACCATGATTCTCTGCCATTCCTGCTAACATTTCTTTTAACCGGGTATTTGCTGCCACGCCCCCTGTCACCAGAATTTCCTCCTTTCCAGTGTGAGCTAATGCTCTTTCTGATACCTCAGTTATCATAGCAAATACTGTTTCTTGTAGACTCATGCAAAGATCATTTATATTAATGTCAGCTTCTTTCCCTTTGTTTATTGCAGCTGTCAGGATCCCACTAAATGAGAGATCCATACCTTTGACGACATAGGGTAATTCTATGTAATTTTTCCCTTTAAGTGCCATTTGTTCTACAACTGCACCCATTGGCAATTTGGAATTATCAAATCTCATTTCTCTTCCAAAAACATCTAAACAATTGCCCACGGGAATATCAAGAGTTTCACCAAACACTCTATATTTTCCCTCAGCAAATGCGATCACCTGTGAATTACCTCCACTTACATAAACAACCACTGGATCATCCATTTTACCCAACAATCTACCAATTTCAACGTGAGCAACTTGATGATTTACTCCTAGAATTGGTTTATCTAACATTAAAGCAAGTGTTCTTGCCGCAACAGCATCCACGCGTAAACATGGCCCCATACCACTACCTTGTGTAAAACACACAATATCGATTTGAGACTTGTTAATTCCAGCTTTTTCGATTGACCGTTTAATTAATTCAGGAACATTATCTGAGTGATGACGTGCGGCATCCCTCGGAATAACACCTAGTCCAATTCCAGGCTTATATGTTCTAACAAAATTAGCAAGAATATTACCATTGCTATCAACAATACCCACACCGAGTTTATCAGCACTTGACTCAATACCAATAGCAATTATTGTCATTAATTCTACATTTTATTATATCAATTATAAGAAACTCGATTATTACAATTCTGATAGAGGAACTATATTGTAAGATAAAACAAATAATTAAAGAATTAATCCATAAAACCGTTGAATTATAAATTTGAGCTGATTTTTGCAGATAATGTTTTAATAAGAATTTGAGAATAATATTAAATAACAGTGTCTATCGCAAATAATGCAATTGGAAATTTCACAGTCAAAGAGGTGCTGACTCTCAATTCTACAGAAACAATCGGATATGCGGTAGATCAAATGATTAAACATCGTTTCAGGAGATTTCCTGTACTAGATAAGGAAAAAAATCTATTTGGAATAATTACAGCAACTGATGTAGTAAGAGAGTTATATAATAAAGGTACAGTTGATATTTTCAAAGAAAAGCTTGAAACAATAATTACAAAAGATCCATCGACTTTGGTAGCATCTGATACAATTCAATCGGCAATTAAATTAATGTATGAATCAGGTATTAGTGGTTTACCAATTATGCAATCAAATAATATGATTGGTTTGTTTACTGAGAAGGATATTATCATGTTGGATGATTTGTGGTTTTCTCTACCTGATGGAATGATTACCCACGATGAAGGGATTGGAAGAGTCATTGATTCAGATCACATGATTACCGAAGATTTTACTCTTTGGCAAGCTATCGATAAAATGATTCAATTGGGTCAACGACAAATACTTATTCAAAACCGAGAAGGAACTCAATTATTGGGATTATTAACTGTCTTAAGACTATTAGAATTTATTTTTTCACAATTAATAATTGATGATCGAGAAATCTCAATATTGCATAACACATCTGTTGGCGAACTACCTAACTTTCCAGTACTTCAAAAATCAACTCCTGTTTTGGTCAATTCAGTGAGACTATGGATGAATGCAAGAGGAATTGAGGCAGTTCCTTTATTTCATATGGGAAAACCAGTTAAATTGGTAACAGAAAAGGACTTAGTTGCATTTATTGTTAATCAATTGTAATAGCAACAAGTGTTTTTTTTGTAAAATAAACGCTTTATTAACATCATAAATCGATTAATACAAAAGAACAATTTCGCAATCTAAATTGTGAGAGGGTATCACTTCAAGTATATCAATCACACACCACTATGGAAAATACAAAAAGAAGATGATCAATATCTACCCATTACGCTTCCCGTTGCATTATTTGGAATGATTGCACAATTTTTTTTTAATATAATATTAGTTATGGCTTGGTTCAATAATGAAATAATAAATCGTGTAGAACAAGAACCTACAAAATTGAATTCATATTTTCAAAATGGAATTATTTTAATTCCTGCATCTTTGTTATTTTCATTTATTAACATCTTGCTTTTTAAATTATTTAGCGCCACGTTTAGTCAGTATTATTTTATTACACAATTTAAAAATCAAGTTGAGATATTAAATGAAACTCTTGCGTTAGATAATGAAAATCAACGCGATATGAATGTCGCTAGGAGATTATTAATCAAAGAATTAACAGGTGTCTTTATACTTGGTCTAGTTGCAGGATTTTATTATTCGATAATTTATTTTATGTTATATTTGATATTGTATTTCTTTCTTGTTTTTCTGTTGATTAATATTACAACATTTACTGTATCTGTCACTATATCCATGTTAGCTGCTTGGTTGATTATATCAATTTATCTAATATCAACTAAATTGAAAGTAGAAGAAATCCAAACAAGATACTTAAACCCACTTGTAGATTATGGTTTAACTGAAAGAAGTGTGGAAATTTTAAAAAGTAATCTACCACCGGTTATTTGTCAGGGATGCCGAAGTTATATTTCAGCTTCAAGCACAACCTGTCCAGTTTGTGGAGACCCAGTAGAAGATAATCTCACATAATTTTATTCAAATTACGTTTCATTTGTTTTGTTAATTAATTCTAGAAGTGGTGCAAAATATAGACAATAATTTTCAGGCATTAAAGTTGATTTTACTGAAACATTATGAGCTCTTGCGTATTCTAATCCTCGAATAATCCCATAAGGCATTTTTTCATCTGTTTCACCCATTAATAGATTTGTCGCAGTTGAAAGATTATCTGCTAAGGCACGAGTTGTAATCATCATTTTGTAACCATATAAATCTCTTTTACCTTTCTCATCAATTATAGGGTCAATTCCAGCAACACCAATAGCAACTGCAGAAGTTCCTTTTTTTAACGGAATTGTGCGTGAATCAGTAATAATTACAGCTACTTCTTTTCCTAGAGCATCCTTTATTCTGTTTTTGAATTCTAATGCAGCATTATCAGGATTTCGAGGAAGAAGTAAAGCATAACCCTCAGGGCAATTAGATTGGTCAATGCCAGCATTTGCACTCAGACCATAATCAGTTTTTGCAAGTATTGCTTTGTAAACTGCCCCATACACTTCACCCTTGGATTCATTCAAAACAAGTTGAGCTAAACTTGGATTTAATGTACTTTTTTCAGCTAGTTTAATCGCCTCTTCACTGGGAATCACGTCTTTAAGTATAACAGCAGCCTTTTGTTCCATACTGTAAATCTTAGAAGTTATTGTGATGACATCATCATCCTCGATTTCAAAATTTTCATTTTTTATTGATTCAAGAAAAATATCGAAGACAGAATCACCCCAATCAACAATTTTTGATGATTTTAATGCGAATATCTGTAGGGATTTCACTGTATTCAATTAATCATTTTTGAAAATAAGCAAATCGGTAGAGTACAGTCATTATTTTTGATGAATAAAGAATTATATACAGATCGCTATATGTTTAATTTTATTTATGAATAAAAAAAATGGTTCAAAGGATATTGTTGTAAATCAGTTATATCTTCTTTTTCTATTAAAAATTCTAAGTGAAGCTCCTAAAAGAAATGGAACTATTAAAACTACGTTTGTAACAGGAATGCTTGATTTATCATCTGTTTTGTCTAAAGTTTCTTGATCAATATTCTCAAGAGATTTTTTGAACTCTGTAAAAACTTCTTCAGTTATTGTTGCAGGAAGTATTATTTCAATTAAAATCGAATCCGATCCAACTAGCTTATCCTGAGTAGTGACAGAAACCTCGATTTTGTATAAACCAGGTTTATCGAATCTATGACGAAAAGTATTGAAGGAACAAAACTTCCAACACAAAAATAAATTACGCCAAAACAGCGATTCATTTATATTTCTCAGTATGTGAAACTAATATTTTCAAAACATGAAATTGATTGCAATTTATAATAAATGATATTCATATTGATAAAATATTAGTCCATTTAAGTATTAATTACTTCCAACTGCTCTGAATTTTAAATGTAAATTATGAAACCGTCAATAATATAATAAGTTAGAATTCTAATGATCATTTGTAATGTCTACACCTTCATTTGAAATCATTGTTGTTGGCGGAGGACCTGCTGGGGTTTCCTGTGCTTATAGTCTTGCAAAAATGGGAAAAAAAGTAGTTATACTTGATAAAAAGAAACAAGATCAGATTGGTAACAAAACCTGTGGAGACGCTTTGGATCTTGAATCTCCAATGATTCTTCACGATGCTCTGGGTTTAGAACTTCCAAAAGGAGATGAAATCTCAGATAAAGTTACAAAGATGACAGTAAAGACCGATAGTGTTGATATTACTCTTCGGGCACCGGGATATACTGTAGATAGACATATCTATGGTCAACGATTACTTAAAGAATGCCTTGATTTGGGTGTTGAACTTATATCTGATGCACCAGTTAGAGATGTAATTATTGAGAATAATTTTGTAACAGGAGTAAAATATCGTAAAGATGGAGAGATAAAAGAAGTACGAGCCAATTTGATTGCTGATTGTTCGGGAACATTAGGTGCCGTAAGAAAACATCTACCAGAAGGTTTCTCTGATGGTTTGTATCAAACCATTCCTGATCATCATATTGCAGCAACTTTCAGAGAAATTGTCAAACTTAAAGAAGATCATCCCTATTCAGAAGAAATTGTATTGGCATATTTTCCATCAATCCCCCCACCAGGATACTTATGGTTTTTCACAAAAGGTGAAAAACGATTGAATATAGGTACTGGTTGGCTAAAATCAGAAAATAAATTATTAGAAAAACCCATGAAACAAATTTACAGAGAAGCACTGGATGAATATTATAAATTAGGCGAAGATTATGAAATTGAAATCACGGGTGGAGGTCAGATTCCAATTAGACCACCTTATGATTGTTTAACATTTAATGGAGGAGTAATTATAGGTGATGCGGCTTGTCAAGTCGATCCAACAACTGCTGAAGGTCATGGACCTGCACTAGTATGCGGCTATTATGCGGCAAAAGCTATGGTTAAAGCAATTCATGATGATAATTTTACCCGAGAAAAGCTGTGGGATTATAATATTGATGTTATGGCACATTACGGTAGGCGAAATGCAATATCGTATGTTACATTACAATTCTTGAGAGAAATTGAAGCTGATGGTATGGATTTCATCCTAAAAAGGAAAGTATTGACCGAAGATGAAGTCAAATCTGTATATGACGGTAGTGATCCAGATACTGGATTTTTTGCAGTACTTCTAAAAGTTATCAGATGTTTTCCCAAGTATGGATTACTAAGAAGTATGTACAAATTGGTCTCAAATGTAAAGAAAATGGGGTCAATTTACGACGATTATCCTAACAATCCAGTAGACCTACCAGCATGGAGACTTCGAAGAAATGAGCTTTTAGGTGAAGCTCTTTAATTTATATCTTAGAAATCACTTTTTCACCAAAACGTTTAGAGAACTCTAAATCCCTTGGATATGGGAACATTAAATGAAAATAATCAAAATTAAATTCGTCATATAGGAATTTGATCCGTTCAATTAAATCTTCTGGATACCCAATAAATGATCCTGGATATTCGGAACTTTTCAAATGTGTTTTTACTTCTTCAACTGTTCGATTAGATCGTTTTGAGATTCTATCAAACTCTCTTTCCAATTCTTCATCATTATCAGCAATAAAAACCGTAGTAAAATATGATTTTCCGATATCATTGAAATTCCTTTTAAAATTATCACAATGTACTTGTAGAGCTTGAAATATTGATCTCAGATCTGCAATTGGGGTGAAAGGTAGATTTAGATAATCACCATATTGAGCCACCATTTTCATTATTCTTTTTTTACCAGATCCACCAATAAAGAAAGGCATAGGGTTTTAAACTGGTTTTGGAGAGGAATAAGCATCTTTTAATTGATAATGTTTTCCTTGAAATGTTACCTTAGGTTCAGTCCATAATTTCTTTATGATTTGTATTGCCTCTTCAAGTTGATCCATTCTATCTTTTACAGATGGAAATGGAATTCCATAGGCTTCATACTCATTTTGTTTCCACCCTGCACCCAAACCAAAATCTAATCGCCCACCTGAGATTTGATCTACAGTAGCAGTCATCTTAGCCAATAATGGAGGATAACGATAATTATTACCAGTCACCAATGTACCTAAACGGATTGTTGATGTATCTACGGCTAGAGCACTGAGTAATGTCCATGCTTCCAAACAATCGGTAACTTCAGGATTGGGACCATAGAAAAAATGATCACTGGACCAAATTGATGTGAACTCTAATTTTTCACCTTGTAGGGCGATTTCCTTTATGTTGTTGTACTTAAATCCAAATTGTGGCTCTATTTGAATTCCAAATTTGATCGAAGAGGTCATTCTTATTTTTGATTTGCATTATCAATAATAAGTTAGAGATTTCAGTTTTCATAACTGTACGATTTCTCAATTCTAATTTTCTTCAACACGTTTTTCAATATAGGATAGAATGCCTATTCCATCCTCAAAATCAATTCTTTTTGCTGTAACTCTTATTGGAAATTCAGAACCATTGCGATGTAGACCATAGGCATCATAAGTTTCGACAGTGAATTCACCTTCTTCTCTTCGTTTAACTTTTTCTTCAATTATTTTCCTACTTTTTGCTCCATGGAAAATAGATGTATGTTCACCTCTAATTTCTTCAATAGAATCATAGCCAAAAAGATCAATATATACTAAATTAGCCATTAAAATCCTGCTATCTTTGGTAACACTAGTTGCGATGGGGGAATATTCAATCGCATCACGAAATTTCGATTCCAAAATGCCTATTATTCTAGAACTCTCAAAATCTTGTGATAAATCCGTTAAATAAGCTAATGTAAAACCATTACCTTCAATTTCGAATCTAGTTGCATTCACTTGGATGGGTTTGTAACTACCATCTTGTAGTCTGCCCATACTTATGTAATTCTCAGGTTGAGGGATCCCTTGCTCCCTCCGTGATGCACGTTTAGCTAATTTCTTTCTTAGTTTTTCAGGTCTTAAATTTTCGACCATTGTCCCTAATAATTCTGATTTGTCTGCGTACTGAAATAAATCCAACAACTTCCTATTTACATAATAAATTAGACTATCCTTAATTAGTATAGCACCCATGGGAAGATTATCAAGGCCTCTGAGAATTTTCAAATATACTGAAAAATCAATTTTAGGGTGAGCTGTTGTAGAAGACATTTTTCTTGAAACTTACAATCAAAAAAAATACCTACTATATTTATACCTTTGCAAGAAAAAAGCAATTAAATTTCTGAGTTGTACAAATTTTTATACTTCTTTATTCTTAGTTCTAATAGACAACTAACAATTTTCAGTTACTATGATACTCAGAGATCTTTAATTAATGAAATTTCTTTTCTTAGCCTACCAATATCCGCGCCTGTCCAACGATTTACTAGATCTCCATCTTTAAAGATTAAAAATGTTGGAAGTGAGAGTATCTTAAATGTAGAAGCTGCATCTTGATTATTTTGGGTATCTAATTTTGCAAATACTAGATCATCCGTTGCCATTTTATCGGACATCTCCACAAAAACAGGGGTTGATCTCCGACAAGGAGCACACCATTCTGCCCAACTGTCAACAATAACTAAATGATTGTTTGCAATCATTTCTTTGTAATTTGCATCAGTCATATCTACTGTAGCCATAATGGTACTGTGAACTTCTAGTTATTAATAAGTTTCCTAAGAGCAAATGAATGAGCTAATTGTTCACATTAAAAATGGAAATCATTTGATGGAGTTTTAAATTTGAACGAATCTCATAATAAATCAATCTATTATACCTTTGATGGTGTCTCTAAAGTTTGCTTATAGCCTTTTAAATTCATGAATGCTTGTTCTAAATCATTAATTAAATCCTCAGATTCTTCTATTCCTACACTAATTCTCATTAGAGAATCTGTGATCCCTGCATTTTCCCGATCTTCCACAGAGATAATGCTATGAGTGGTGCTTGCTGGATGACTAATTAAAGATTCAACACCACCCAATGAAACAGCACGTGTAAAGATATTCAAGTTATTGATCGATCGATCCATTGAAATACGTGGTTTCAGTTGATATAGTAACTGGAAGTTATGATTTTTTTGTCAGGGTTGCAATTGACTATATGAAAAATCTTACTGATGTTATAATTGAGGAAATGCGTAAAATTCCTGGAGTTGGGAATACACAAACACTAATTTCATTTTCACAATTTAGAAATGGTTTAACAATTAACAGAGAAAGGAACATTTCTTAATTATCCGAGATAAAACCTTGAAATAAAACAACACTTCACATAATCTATCAGATGGAAGTAGATAAGTTAGATCTTTCTCATCGGGTTCTTTCGCCAACGATAAAGCTGTTGGGGGATATTCTTGGTGAGGTTATTGTAGAACAACAGGGTGAAGAATATTTACATCTTGAAGAGAAAATCAGATTGTTAGCCAAAGATTTTAGGGAAAATAATGATCATGAGGCATACGACAAATTAAAAAATGAAATTAAACAATTATCGACCGAAGATAGAGTAATCATTACAAAAGCCTTCAGTGTGTTTTTTCAACTCGCAAATTTGGCTGAAGAGGATTATAGAATACACCTAAATGAAGAATACAGTTTGTCGACCAAGGATGACACCCTGTATTATGCGATTCAATTTGCAAAGAAATCAGGAATGAGCCTAAACGACCTAATAAATTTACTTGGTGAATTACATCTCAAACTAGTGTGGACTGCACATCCAACTGAGGCTCGCAGATTGACAAATTTGATGAAATTAAGACAAATTTATGAAATTATTGAAAATATTGAGAAACATGATAAAAAAGATCTTGAATATAAAATCTTAAGAAATAAAATTAAGGAATATGTCACGCTCTTATGGCAAACAGATGATATAAGAGAAAGAAAATTAGACCTTTTGGATGAAGTAAGAACAAATTTATTTTATTTTGATAATACACTTTTCAGGACTATACCTTTGATCATGCAGAATTTACTCGAGGTAATTAAACTTGAATATGAAGATCCTAATTTATTTCTTGATCAAATTCCTAATTTTCTCGAATTTGGGTCTTGGGTAGGTGGTGATCGAGATGGTCATCCGGGAGTGACTTCTGAAATAACAATTCAAACTTTACTTTTACAAAAGAGATTGTGCGTTAGAAAATATCTCAATTTAATCAATGAGTTAATACGAGACCTTTCTTCTTCACTAAATTTGATCACAATATCAAAGGAATTGCTAGAAAGCATTGATACAGATAGCCAGGTTTTCTCAGATTTCGCTCATCACACTCAGCATTTAAATAGATTAGAACCATATCGGAGGAAATTAGATTTTATTCGGGTCAAACTTGAAAATACATTACTTCAGGTCGAAAGATCTGCTATTAGAATTGGATTAGGGCGAACATTAGTTGGATATACAGAATTGGGATCAACTGAGATCACAAAAAGTGAATACTATCTCAACACGAATGAATTCATTGATGATTTGAAAATAATTGAGAATTCCTTAATTGAAAATAAGGGTGCGATTATAGCACATGGAAACTTATCTGAACTTATTCAACTAGTAAGGGTTTTTGGTTTTCATTTAGCACCAATTGATCTCCGACAACATTCTAAAGTTCACAGTGAAGCCTTAGAAGAAGTATTTTCTCATATTGGATTACCAAAGTTATCAGATTTGACATCTGAAGAAAAGAGAAAATTAATGTTAAAGGAATTATTGAATTCACGTCCATTGGGAACTAAATCTTATCTTCAATTTTGTCGCACAGAAACTCAGGAATTATTTGAGACATTGGAGGTAGCTAAAAATTCTATTGAACTCTTTTCTACCCGTGCTATTGAGGCTTATATCATTTCAATGACAAAAGATGAAATTGATATATTGTCATTGATGTTGTTGCTTAAAGAGTCTCACTTAATAAAAGTAAAGGATAATGTTGTATCTGAAGCTACAATAGATATTGTACCCCTTTTTGAGACAAAAGAAGATTTGGACAACGCGCCAGAAGTTATGAAAAATTTATTCTCTACAAAGTTGTACAGATCTTATTTAGAAAAGCGTGATAATATTCAAGAAATAATGATTGGCTACTCTGATTCTACAAAGGATGTCGGTTATTTGCAATCTAATTTTCGATTATTTTATGTTCAAAGAAAGTTAATTAAAGTTGCTCAAGAGTTCAATATTGCGCTAAGAATATTCCATGGACGTGGTGGAAGCATATCAAGGGGTGGTGGACCGACCCATAAAGCAATCCTCTCTCAACTTCCAGGTAGCCTTTCAAAGATGAAGATTACTGAGCAGGGTGAGGTTATAGGCTGGAACTATGCAAATCCTAAAATTGCATATAGACATTTGGAACAAATTATTAGCGCATTAATTACACGAAGTGTGGTAGATCAAAATACCCCCATAACTCAAAATCCTGCTTATCCAAAAGATGCATTTGTACAACGATTCAGAAATATGGCTGATAAAGCAAGTGAAGTATATGAATCTATGGTAAAAAATAATCCCGATTTCATTCAGTATTATCTACAATTTACACCTCTTGACATAATTGAACGAGCTACAATTGGTTCTCGACCAAGTCGGAGAACTTCATCAGATATTGATGATGTTAATTCTCTGCGCGCAATTCCGTGGATTTTCAGTTGGATGCAAACAAGATTAATTTTTCCTGCATATTACGGTGTTGGATCTGCAATGGAATGGTTCAATAAGGAAAATGGGATAGAAACTCTTCAAACAATGTACAAAGAATGGCCATATTTTAATTCAATTGTCAATAATTTGCAAATGGTTTGTCTTAAAGCAGATATGCACGTAGCTGAAAACTATT
>MDVR01000018.1 GCA_001940725.1 Candidatus Heimdallarchaeota archaeon LC_2
GCCGTTAGTAGGGAAATCGCAATTGCTTTCTTTTCCACCTCCTACTGGAATGCTTTCGTTCGGAGGGTTCCCTTCCTCTACTGAGGATCCCCATGCTTTTTGGACATGAGGTGGAATCCAATTCGGGGGTCTTAGGATCGAAGGTTGCTTGCACCTACCCTAAGCTTATCGCAGCTTGCCACGCCCTTCATCGGTTTGTCAGCCAAGGTATCCCTTATGTTGTGTGTAGCAGAATTGTACTACTGGGTTTTTTCTGGGGTAATATTACCCACAGGACCAATCTTTCGATTGATCATTTTGTTATAATTTAACATTTTACCTGCTAAATTATGGCAGGGAAGAAGAATATCGTAATTAATCAATAATAATTGATCATTACACGTTACAGTTGTTATGTGATACATTTAGTTTTTTCCGAAGAAAAAATTTGTAATGTATATCCAATGTTGGAATTAATCCTTGGAGAAATCCCTATGGATTGTAGCTCACATCATTGTGCTCGTTGCTACTTTAGCGGATTTAAAGCCGCATACATACCTAATTCAATCTTCTTTAAAACCATTCAGTTGTAGTGCGCGGGATGACCGTTAAATTTATTCAAAAAATTGACCGATTGAGCCTTGTATGTGAGATATCTAATGTTTTAAATAGGAAAAATTTAACATCGTATTCTTGCCAGAGATCTCAAAATTCAATGGTTTAATCGATTTTTTCAAATATTTAGTAAAAAAAATTATAAACAAATTTGTCTTTTAATTAATTTGTAAATTTGTAATATTAACTAGACTTATGAGATGTGCTGAATTAATATCCCAAGGTTACAATGTTAAGAATTCTTTAAAATGCGTAGTATGCTCATAAGGCGCATTTAGATCTGTAATTATCTGCTCCTCTACGGCCTAATTATCAAATCGTCGAGCTCATTCATTCATAAAGGCATCTATATTCAATTTTGGCGCAGTTTCATCAACATTTAGTTCAGATATATATTTGATATCAGATTTGTATTTTCTCCCTATTAATTCTCTACCAGAAGAACAATTCTCAAGCAATTTGTTCAAATTATCCTTATTGTTTTCAAAAACTGATCTAGCTGAAATTGCTTCAGGTGATAACCTTCCGTTTAGGTATGAAATAACTGCACCTGCACCAAGTAAATCCTCAAATGAAGGTCGAAGAGTATCATCACCAACCCATCTTTCCCCACACGCTATCACGGCTATTCTATCACCATTCAACTGAGCTACTTTTGCAACATATGAAGCATTTCTCAGACATCCAACATATGTAGGAGTACCGCCCGTAGATAATGAAAGTGTGGCTCCATTAGGTGACGGAAGTACAATTCGATCATTCTCCTTCAATGAATTAAGAGACAGGGGTGAGAGGGAATATTCACCTTTTCCTCTTGGACATGCCAATATTGCATTTCTTGATTTAGCAAACTCTATTCTATTATCGTCCTTCCATCTATATGGAAATACAATTGCTCCTTTGGCAACTGCTACTGTGACTGCTGTTGAAAATGACATTACATCAACGATAATTATTGCATCACTAATTGGTGAAAGAGTCTCCACACCTTTTATTCCCCATTCAAATCTGATATCAAATGGAGATTGACTGTACACCATATAAATTATTATTTTATCAAGTTTTTATAAAAACTAGTGTCTCATTTTATGTCAAAGATCTCAAATGTGGTCATCCAGAAGAATTGATTATAGTTATTTCAGATTATTTTTGGATCGATTCATGTTATGTGAATGTCATCAGATGATTCAATCCATCGATAAAATATTTATGAAGCTGAGAAAAGTCGCAGAGTTGATCCTTATGGATAGTATCAGCTGAAATAATACTCTGAGGTAGCTTGGGATCGAAAACAAATAAATTAATAGAAATGGTCAATATGAATTTTATTCAATTGCGGATTATCATCCTAATACGCAATTCAATTAATTAATGAAAATGAATATTATCAATCGATTTATGTCCTTAAACATTGGATATTTAATTGATTCGGAGGCACAGAGGCTAAATCGAACTTGTATAATAGATAAAAGAATTGCTTGTAAGCCCTGTGAAAATGTCAAAGACTTGGGTTTCAATCTTGCATCGATTGTCTTGAATTGAACAACTTAGTATCTTTCAATTATTATCAGGATTTCTACATTTTATGACGAAGCGTTTGGGCTTACAAACTAATTTTTTATTACAATTGACTCTCTCCTAGCATTATCGCATGACGATAATTCAAAGTATGTTTCGAACGGTCTACTAAGCTCTCCGATTCACAAAGTACCCATCTTCTTTATATACTACCTCATTAGTTTCTTATTGTTCACATTGACTTGTAATAAAAAAATTAATCTGGTAGATCAGTCTACGAGTATTCAAAAAACAGAATCATCAAAAGTGGTAATAATGTTATTCCTTTCTTTAGCAATTCTATTGTATATGATTGCTTTTGAACGAACAGTCTCATTAATCTTTGTTCTCAACTTCGCTGCTGGAGAACTGAATGCATCAGTTATTCTATTCCTGGCCACGATGACTGGGATGTATTATATCTTTGTGTTTAATCGCATTTGGCCCCACACAAGAACCCACCTCTCGATATCAACCTCATTTGGATTTCTCATGATATTATTAAGTATCTTCAATAATCCCCTTGTCTCACTCTTAGCAGTTGTTATGTTTCAAATTGCGATTACACCAATTATTATCCATTATTTGCAGATATTACAGAAAGAATTTATAATTGCAGCAGTTATGGGAGTCGTATTTCAGATTATGACTCGTTCAATCCTTGATACCTCATCATTTTATGCAACAAATCTTGGATTAGTAGTTTTAATAAGCCTTAATATTATTTGGATGATTTTTTGGTTATTACAATTAAGAAATGATTTTGATTCAATCGAGTCCAGTATACAATTAACCAGATTTTACTCATTATTCAGTTTTCTGATCTTGGAAATCATATTTTTGGGATCACCTTCTGCGATATCAACATGGTTCTTACGAAATTACCTTTTAACTTCGATTTCTAGTCTATTAGGATTATATTTAGGTTTGTACTTTGTGATTTCACATGATAACCTGAAAATCATTAATCAAAAAATCACTTTGTATGTAATTTCTATTCTGTTTTTGATTTCAATGATAATTGTACTTTGGCTTTCTAACGAATTATTATCAAATATCGCTATTTTTACAGCACAGATTTTTGCGGTATATTTACTTTCTATTGGAATTTCTAAGGGTGAAACAACTCAAATATCAACTCTAGGGAAGCGACTGACAGGAATGCAATTTATGATTATCATAGTAGTATTTCTAGTGATCGGTGCTCCATTTTGGACAGCTATGCCTTTGAAATTTCTGCTAAAGCATAACGATAAAGCTTTGATGTTTGCCGTATCATCATTATTACCACTATCTAACAATCAAATATTGCTCAAGGGGGACATCAAATGAAGGTAGACCACAAGGTATATTCAATAATTTTGATAATATCACTACTTATAACCGTATTTAGCATTTTAGGTTACCAATATTTGGGTGAACCTAATAATAAAGATGAACCTGTAAACTCAATTAAAGTGATGACATATAACATACATTTGAGTTATGATTATGGAGCAGGTGGAAACATAAACTTGGAGAAAATAGCCGAACTAATTGAAGATAATGAGGTTGACATTATTGGTTTTCAAGAAAGTGATACGAATCGTTTGATATCTTCCAACCAGAATAGCATAATGTGGCTGTCTCATAAGTTAAAAATGTATTATTATTATGGAGCACCAACATCTGAAGGGATATGGGGTGTATCACTTCTTTCTCGTTGGGAAATTGAGGATCCAACTTATCATAAATTACCTTCAGATGAAACTTTGCAACGAATAACTTTAGTTTGTAAAATAAATATCCCAGAGCCATTTGGGAGTATTGATGTGCTAGTAACACATTTGGATTTTGAGAGTAGTGAGATTCAATTGAAACAAATCGAGAAAATTATTGATATTGTTGGTGAAAGACCTCGATCCATAATCTTGGGGGATTTCAATACTGTGATTGCACAAGATCAAGAGGGGAAAACATTGGATCAAGATCCATCTTACAAATTGTTAAATGACACTTTTGAAGATGCGTGGGTATCGTCTGGTGGAAGTTTTTCAGAATTAACATCATATTATTTTGATGAATCTGATGTGTATGATGTTTCTAATACTCGAATTGATTATATTTGGTTACATGGAACCCTTTCGGTTGTTCCAAATAGTCATTTAGTACTGGGTTCAAAATCAATTTCAGATCATCGAGCGATTATTGTTGAAATAACTAGATCGATTAATTAAAATGTAGACCTATGGAATGTATCATCTGTCATTATTTTACTTCCTCTTCGCAGACAACATCAGTGTTGATAAGTATAAATGCCGTAGTCATGTAAATGAAGGACGCCACCAAGAGATAAAGGAATTACTCACTCCACAGGATGAATATGAATTTTCTAAAGAGGAAGTCCAAGAGATAATCAATTTTCCCATATATTTGGTAGAAAATCAAATTCTAAACAAATTTATCATTTAATTAATTAGTAAAAATGTAAAATTGTAATATTAATTAAACTCATGAGATAGGCGGAATTGATCTCAAAAATTTCAGTATTAAGAATTCTAAGAAATGCGTGTAATACACGTAACATGAACATCATCTGAAGAAATTATAATATCGTCTTATCCATTGGCGACTTATTATTAAAATCAGAAATCCCTAAAGTTTTTATTCTAGACGAGAAGATAACAATGTGTAGTTATCTCATGTTGAATCGAAAGATATTGATATTTTGTTTGATGTTGTTGTTTACAACCTTTATTACTCTTCCAGTGAAAGGCTCTAAAGAGTCAATTGACCAGTTTCCCATTTCTTCCAATGTTGACTTCAAAGAAAAATTCACTGATGGGTTGCAATTCAAAAGTGATTCTGCATTTGATTCTGACCATTTTATCAGTGATCCACTCAATCGACCAAATGAAATGTCAAGTTTAAATTCTCCCACTTATATTTCTTCCCCTAAGATCAGTGGATTCCAGGGGCAAAACAATATCGACCTAACAGCTATTGATCCATCTGCATTTGTCTCCACTTGGGACACGAGCTTGATTAGTGATGGATCAACAAACAGTGTGCAAATCAAGTTGCCACTTGAAGAGAGTGGTATCTATAATTTCAATGTAGATTGGGGAGATGGGGAGGTCAACAATACGATCACAATTTGGAATCAAACAGAGGTTACACATACATATGCATCAGAAGGTGAATTCACTATAATTATTGACGGTACACTGGTTGGTTGGCGATTTAACAATGTTGAAGATAAATTAAAAATCATAGAGATATCCCAATGGGGAAATTTACGGCTGGGAAACTCGGCTAGCTACTTTTATGGGTGCTCAAATTTAGTACTTACAGCCACCGACCCGGTGGATCTCACAGGGACGACGACCTTGCGTGATTCATTTCGTGGCAATATAATATTGGGACACAGTGGTGATATGAATAACTGGGATGTATCCGGTGTGACCGATATGGCTGGAATGTTCGCTCTTACAAACTTCTTCAATCAAGATTTGAATAACTGGGATGTATCTGGGGTAACTGATATGAGTCAAATGTTTAAAGGTACAGATTCTTCGAATAGTGTTTTTGATCAATCTCTGAATAGTTGGGATGTATCCAGTGTTACTAATATGAGTGGTATGTTCAGTTATCTCTGGAACTATAATAGAACTATCGCTAATTGGGATGTATCAAGTGTCACAGATATGTCAGGAATGTTCGTTCACGCACATAGCTACAATCAACCTCTCAATACTTGGGATGTTTCCAGTGTTAGGGATATGTCGACCATGTTTAATGTAGGATGGACCCGAGGGGGACGTCCATTCAACCAGCCAATTGGTAATTGGGATGTGTCAAAAGTTACTGATATGTCCGGTATGTTTGCAGATGGCTTCAATCAGCCTATTGGCGACTGGGATGTGTCTAGTGTAACTGATATGACTGAAATGTTTTATTATGTTTCCGGATTCAATCAACCTATAGGTGACTGGGATGTGTCTAGTGTAACTGATATGACTGATATGTTTCATAGTGCTTCCGGATTCAATCAACCTATTGGTGACTGGGATGTATCTAGTGTAACTGATATGAGTCATATGTTCCAATCAACAGATAACTTCAATCAACCTATTGGCAATTGGGATGTGTCTAATGTCAATGATATGTCAGAAATGTTTAACGGTGTAACATTATCTATATCAAACTATGATTCATTGTTACTAGGTTGGTCAGTACTATCCTTACAACGTGACGTAATCTTTGATGTTGGAAATTCTGTCAATAGCATTGCTTCTTCTGACGCACGACAAAAAATCATTGATGAATTTAATTGGATAATTTATGATGCTAGTAACCCCCAACAAGATGAAATTAGCGAAACTCAATCAGAGGAAATTAGCGAAACTCAATCAGAAGAAATCAGTGAATCACTTGATCGAGTCTTCATAGGTCAATCGCTTGCTGTTTTTTTGATAGTTGGACTTGGCGGATATATGCTTAAAGTCAGAGGCTTGTCAAGAATTGCGGGAGTCCAGATTAATGAATCCACCAAAATCATGTTACAACACATTTTCAATGGGAATACAAACAAATATCTCTACCTGATCGGGGGTATCACAGGAAAAGATGGAATAAAAACTGAAACCAACATACCAAAAGAAATGCTGAACCACAAGTTTTTGATGCAACCTGTCCGGCTTGCTATGATGAAGATTCTGACTGAGAACCCCTTTTTGACTAATATCGAGATGAAAAATACTTTAGGAATATCTTGGGCAGAGTTCAACAATAATCTTACTGCTTTGCGAAAAAACAATTTAGTTATTACTGAGGAGAAGTTTATTGATAATGTCGCCAAACAAACAATTACCGTTACTCCAGAAGGACTATCAAAGTACAATCAATTGGTAGATGCGTTACAGGAATTCTTGGCCTCTCCAGATTATGACCTATATACAAAAGGTTATTCCGAAGATTTATTGAAGGAATCAGAAAGGAACTAGATAGCTCAAGAGATAAATTTATTCAAAAAATTGACCGATTGAGCCTTCAGTTCAATTTGAAAATTTGCTAGAATGAATAAATTTTCTATCTTAAGGAAAGTATATGTAGATTAATTCAAAATTCAACAACGCAATTTATAAGAATCCACGGTACTAGAAATCAATGTCAAAAGTAGAAAATCTTTCAAATCAGACTTATCAGTTCAAACAAAGAACTCGATCTTTGTTTAAATTTCAAGAGGCATATGAAGTAACAAATCCTGAAACAAAGGAAAAATTATTTTTTGGAAAAAGAGATCGACTATGGCTAAAGAGGGATTTACGTGTATTTCAAGGAATAGATGATAAAGGTCCGGAATATTTATTTTTGAAAGACAATTCAATATTTGATAAATTCGGTTCATTTACCGCAATGGCACCTGATGGCCAAGTGATGGGATTGGTACGTCGAAAGTTTTGGAGAAGTTTTTTTTTAAGAGAGACCTACGAATTTGAGTCACCTGAAGGAGAGTTGGTTGGGAAGGCCCAGGCTGATGGATCGATATTCAAAACATGGTTTAGAAAATTACGAATCTTAAGAATCATTCCATTTATAGGACCAATTTTAGCAATGTTGATGAGATTACAATTAGAATATATTGACATTAATGGAAATCAGTTTGCAACTTTTAAGCGAAAAGTTTCTCTCCGTGATTTTTACAAATTAGTGATGGCTGATGGTGATTTACCAATACCTCAGGGAATATTGATTGGTATGTCAATGCTATTCGACTCAGCTGAAGGACGATAAATTAATCCAATAATTAATTTAATGATAAATTAGATCCAAAAAATCAGATATGCTTAGATTACCTTCTGCGGGATCGATGATAGATCATGCCTTAAACTTGATTTTAGTTTGTCATTGACGATAGACGTATCTTGTAACAAACGAGTTCTATCTATTATTTATAGTATTTTCCTATTTCAATCAACCTTATATATATTGAGCCTAATATATTTAATAGATAATTATTTCAAACTCTATTACTAATCCGAATCGGGTGGTTTACAAACTAATTTTACTAGGCGATGGTGCCGTCGGCAAAACGAGTTTAAAAAAGCAATATTTGGGTAAAGGGTTTTCAAATGATTACTTACCAACTTTAGGAGTAGATTTTACTGTAATGAGATATGGTCCAAATGATGTAAATGCTCTCCAAATCTGGGATTTAGCTGGACAACCTGGATACGAATCAGTTCGTAAAACCTATTATGCGGGAACTGGAGCAGCTTTGCTGATTTACGATCTCACAAGATCTGAAACTTTACGATCATTATCAAGTTGGATGGTAGAATTGTTAGCAAACAGGAAGTCCTTATACAAAATGCCAGTTGTTCTTGTTGGAAATAAAAACGATTTGGAAATTGATCCAGAAGAAAATATTCGCCTTCGAAATGAGGCTAAAAGATATGCTAGTAGACTAACAATGCAATTAGGCGTAGAAGTACCCTATTATGTAACCTCAGCCAAATCAGGAGAAAACGTAAAAGAAATGTTTGAATGGTTAATCGACAAATTACAATTAGTGGTGCAATGAATGTCAATTACAATAGCAGAAGAACTCAATAACTTAGAAATTTCTAAATTACCACATTGGTTATCCTATGCTTTATTATAAGCTAGATACTGTTAATAAAGGATCAATCCATTATTCAATAAAAAAAAAATATAAGTGAGTTGTATCATCCTAATACGCAATTCGAACAATATATGCAACCGGAATATCCTTAATACTGTAATTACTAAGTGTAAACCAACTTTCGATATTATCATTATGTTATTGTAAACAATTTATCATTCAATCAATATTGTAGTAGGAAAAACGAATATTCAAATAACTCCAATATCATTTACTTATAACGACTTTAAAGGGTGAACTGAGTCAAAATTGAAAGAAGTGAGAAGTGCGATCACACTTTTGCTAAGTGCTGGTAAAATTGTGTTACCAGAAGCATTGGTTGTTTTAAAAGAAGTTGACAAACCAGTTGAACTTGCAAAATCATTTCTCGAGCAATTTCCTGAAAAACATGAAGTTACTCAAAATGCATTTCATATTATAGATGGATCGATCAGCAAGAAAAAGACAAAAAAGACTGTACCTACAAAAATTAAATTTGAACAAAAAAGAGAAACCCAAGGAGTATCTAGAAAAGAGGCACTCGGATCTGTTCCTCACAGGACAAAAAAATCGTTAAATATAACAAGCTCTCCTCAGACTAATCAGGGTAAATTAAAAGAATTAACAAAACAACATAAGCAAATCTTGAAAACCAAGTCACTTGATGTTGATCAAACTACTCATAGGATTAGCACATCTCTGGATGACCTACAAGGGCTTCATAACTATGAATCAGATTTAGTTGTTTTGGATAATTATATACCAATAGTTAATTTCGGGACGACTGTTGGCGATTTAATTAATTATTTTCAAGATCGTTATACTCGGTTATCACGGATGTTCCGTCACAGAATGGATATTATTAATATAACCAAGATAAAGGATCTAAGTCGTACAGAATCCCAAATTTCAGTAATTGGAATGTTAACTGAAAAAATATTTTATCCGGGGAAAAGTGGAAGAATAATCATTGAGGACCCAACAAAGGACAAGGAATTGCATGTTATTATTCCACGGAACAACCCATCATTGCAAGAAGAAGTTTTACAAATAATGAATGATTCAGTAATCTGTGTTACTGGATTTCTAAAACAGGAAACGTTAATTGCAACAGAGGTTCTATTACCAGAAATTCCGTTAAGTCGAAATAGAAATCATGCAAATATCCCAGTACATGTTGCCTATCTTTCTGATATTCATGTTGGTTCCCATAATTTCCTTTCTAAACCCTTTGAGAGGTTTATTGATTTTCTAAATGGAAAGTATGGTGGAAAGAAGTTACAAGCATTGGGTAAGCAAACAAAATATGTCATGTTTGGAGGAGATGTTGTAGATGGTGTAGGAATCTATCCTGGTCAAATTGATGATCTTAAAATACATTCCATTCGAGATCAATATTCGGAATTCTCTCGCTTCTTGGAAGGAATTCCTGAAGATGTCCAAATAGTGATTATTCCAGGCAATCATGATATGGTCAGGTCTGCAGAACCACAACCTAGTATTGATTATCAGTACACTCCAGAACTTGCTAATTTTGAGAATATACAAATGTTGAGTAATCCTAGCCAAATTTCTATACATGGGGTTCAAAGTTTACTTTATCATTGTACCAGTTTACCGGACATAATAAATAATGTTCCGGGCTTATCAATTAATAGACCCGTAGATGTTATGAAACAAATGTTGAGAGCTAGACATTTAGCACCCATGTGGGGAGCTAAAACACCAATTGTGGCTGAGACTAAGGATTATCTGGTTATTGAGAGAATTCCTGATGTATTTCATGGAGGGCACATTCATATCAATGGTGAAGGACAATATCGGGGAGTTCAAATTGTAAATAGTGGTACAATGCAATCACAAACTTCATTTCAAAAATCACTCAATATTGATCCAACACCTGGACAGGTTGCATTGTTGAACTTGAAATCTATGAAATGGAATCGACTAATGCTTAAATAAAATTTATTCGACTACTAAATTATTTATAGATTCATGATTTACTTTTTCGACAAAGATTGCTTCCATAAGAAAACCTGTATGTCCTATCATTCTTGTTGATGGTCTTATAGCATTTTCTTTTAGCTGGATTTCCCTTTCTAATAATTCAATTGCTCTAATCTCTCTAAATTTGTATTCTTTTAGTGCAACAAAGGTTTTTTCTATTTGATTGTAAGATGGAATAAAAATTACAATTTTTTTACCAATCTTCAATACGTTCTGGACATGAGACAATACTCTCCATGGATCAACCATATCTAGAATAATTGCATCTGCTTTACCCTCAACAAATCCTTCTTCAATTACATCTCGTAAGTTGAATTCAACATTTGTAACTCCCATTCTCCCAAGATTTTTTTGTGCAGTCTTTTTGGCCGCATTCCTAACGTCATGAGTCACAATTTTACCAGTAGGACCAACAATCTGGGATAGGTATGAGGTTAGTGCCCCACTTCCAGTACCTGCCTCATATATTATTGATCCAGATTTAATATCAAGGAGAAAGGCGATTTGAGCTGCATCTTTTTCATATATTATTTGCCCTTGATGTTCAAATGATCGAATCCAATCATTAATTTTTGGAAAATATACTCTAAGCTTCTTACCTTTATTTGTTTCTATTAAACTGCCGTCTGTTTTGCCAACAAGCTCGCCAAGCTTAATTAATCCATAATTACAATGGAATTCTTTTTCTTCGACCGTTTTCATCCAGTATCTTCGTCGATCATACACAATAAAAACTGGGTCTCCTATCTGAAATTTTCCTGAATTATCCAATCAAATCACCGCAAATAAATTTCGTTAAGCCAATTTTGAATCATAATGACCAGAACTACGTGTTCCAAAAGTGGAGAACCCATCTTTGGATAAATGTTCCTGAAGTTTATTTGCTTCGTCTTGTGTTATCTCGCCTTTTTTCAGGCAATATGTAATTATTTCTTTACATTCTTCATCTGTATTGGCTCTCGCTAGGAAATCAAGAATAGTAGGATTATAATTTCTGAAATGCGGAACTGGTTCCTCAAAACGTTGAGTGACTTCCATTACTGAATTTAGGGTTACTCCACTTTTCTTCATTTCAAATGCTAATGAGGAAAAGTCATTATCTAAATCCTCTAATGTAAATCCTTCAAAATCTTCATTATGTTCGTGTTCATTTTCTAGGTTATGTTCAAGTTCTTTCTTTTTATTCATAAGATTGATTTAATAATACCAAATAATAATATTAGGTTAAATGACCCGTAGAAATAAATGATATTGTAAATATTTAGTATTTGTAATTGTTGATTGTCGAAGATTATTTTTGAGCTGCAATAATCTTGATTATATCTCTGTTTTTCATCACATGGGTTGCAGCTATACGCTTATTATTATCATTCACCAACAAACCATTGATGAAAGTTTTTTGAAGATCTGTGTGAACTTTTCCTGCAAATTCTTTTGCTGTTGTTCCTTCAGGAACCAGGTAAACATCGGGTAGGATTCGACCATCTTGATCAGTTAAATGAGTTGAATCTTCTACGGGAAAAACAGCAATTAATTTTAATATATCAAAAACACAGACTTCAAGTAATTTTGAAACACCTGTAGTATTATTTTCATCAAGGATATTTTCTTTTATTGCTCTTATGATGTTCAAAGATTTATCAGGATTGGTTGGATCACCTAAAAACTCTATTTCTCTTGAGCCAGGAGTGTATTTGATTTTTTTTGCTGTATCGGCATTTCTTAACATTAATTCAGCGAGTCCTGAGGTGTTTACCAAAGTTTCATCGGGAAATCTCTTTTTTAATTTTGTAATGTTTTCAGATGAGGATTTTTTATCTGCTTTGTTCAAAGCAATCACAGAGGGGAACATTAATTTCCGAATCTTATCTGCAAATACATTTTTATCTTCATCGTCCCATAATTTTGGAGTTTTCTCCAAAAGATTAGATTCCATCATCGCAGATTTTACAACATTTATTGTTGCACCAAGACCAGACAATCGATCAGCCATGGCTTCAACAGTTCTCGATCTTTCAGCATCGAGCTTTCTACTCAATTTGTCCCAATCTTTGAATAAAATATTTGAGACCCAAGATGTAAGTTCACTATTCAACCAAATTACGTCTTCACTTGGATCATAGTTAGTAGTTTGATTTCCTTCTGCATCTGATTGACCTGAAGCATCAACCACATGGATAAATGCATCCGCCTGTCGTAAATCATCAAGAAATTGATTCCCCATTCCTTTTCCTTCTGATGCACCAGGTACTAAACCAGCCACATCAAGTAATTCAATTGGAACAAATCTGATACCATTTTCACATATTCCAGTTCGAGGTTGGCAATCCCCTTCTAAATCTGAACAATAACAGTTTATCCTAACAAAGGCCATTCCTCGATTTGGTTTAATTGTTGTAAATGGATAATCTCCCATTTTGGCATCAGTCAAACAAAGAGCATTAAGTATAGTGGTTTTTCCAGATGATGGTTTTCCAACGATTCCTATTAGCATATTATGCAAATTGGTGAATAAAGTTTCAACTCTAAAGAAATCGCTTTGTGTCTTATGTTATTAATTATGTTTATAATTAAAATTTAGCTTTTTAATACCTAATTATTTATGGTAAAATTAGTACTCTAACATTATATCATTATATAGTTAACTTGTTATTAAGCTTGAACCATTATGACAAAAGTAGTCATTGCCGATCAACTTCATCCAGATGCTAATAGTATATTAACCGAGGCTGGATTGGACGTTATTGATATTAGTAATAATAAAAATGAGTTATTTGCAAATATTAAAGATGCTCATGCCATTATTGTAAGAAGTGCAACTAAGGTAACTAAAGAATTACTAGATTTTGCACCTAATTTAAGAATTATTGGGAGAGCAGGTGTTGGTCTTGATAATGTTGACTTAGAAGAATGCAAAAAACGTCAAATTGTTGTAGTTAATTCCCCTGAAGGACCAACCCAATCAGTAGCTGAGATTACTTTAGGATTAATCATTGCATTGTCCAGAAAATTAATTATTCTTGATAAGGAAACTAAAAAAGGTAATTGGCCTAAAAAAATGAAAGGTCATGAAATTCATGGAAAAACCCTCGGAATTATTGGTTCTGGTGCAATTGGAGGAACCTTAGCTAAATATTGCATCGCAATGGGTATGCGAGTTATTGCATATGATATCGTCAAAATTGCAGAATTGGAAAAATTAAATGGATTCGAATATGTTCAACTTGATGAATTGTTCTCTAACGCAGATGTTATTTCAATTCATGTTCCATTAGTTAAAGCAACCAAACATATGATAAATCAATCATCGATAGCAAAAATGAAAGATGGCGTTATAATAGTTAATGCAGCTCGTGGTGGTGTTATTGATGAAAATTCAGTTTTTGAACCGCTAAAGAATGGAAAAATTGCAGGATTAGCTCTTGATGTTTATGAAAGTGAACCGGTAACTGCAGATCATAAATTATTTGAGTTAGAAAATGTGATTGCAACACCGCATATTGGAGCTCAAACTCATGAAGCAAATCGAAAAAACACCAGCATAGTATGTGATAAATTAATTTCATTTTTTGCCAATTAGAAATTATCAATTAAAACATCAATTTTTTTAAATACAAATATATTGTGTACCTTCTATAAAGTTCAATAGTTAAATCGTAAAACACCAATTAGATAACGTTGTTCAAGAATTTTGAAAATGAAATAAATCAGATTATTAAGGAGAAAAATGCAAAAAAATCAATTGGTTTATTGCAACCTCCATTACCTGAATTAGGTGATTTTTGCATAGTTGTGAATCAATTTGCTGGTAAAAATGATCCTAAAATTATGGCATCTGATTTGTTAGATTCTTTTGTCAAAATCCCTGGGATTGAAAATGTAGAAATTTATGAAACAAAGGGTAAAAAGAAAAGAAGTGGTATTGTATATTTAAACTTCAAAATTAAACCTCGAGAAAAAAGAAATCTGCAAGTAAAATACTTATCACATTCTTTAAAACATATTTTTTCAGAAGAATTTGCACAGTTAACAATTGGGAGTGGTAAAAATGCAATTGTGGAACATACCTCTGCGAATCCAATCAGTCCATTACATGTAGGTAATTTACGGAATAGTATTCATGGAGATACATTGGCAAGAATTCTAGATCGATTAGGATATCAAGTTCATCGCCATTTCTATATAAATGATGTTGGATTACAAATTGCATTTGTGACCATTGGTTATGAAATCTTAAAAAATCAAAATGTAAAACCTGAAATTAAATTTGATCTGTGGTTAGGTCGAGTCTATGCTATAATGCATAATTTATATTATATTCAGTCCCTAAAAAGAACCAACTCTGACCTAATGAAAAATACTAATTACAAACTTTCACAAAGTGAAATTGAAGTATTGAATCAAAATTTTAAGGCTCAGATTAAAGATAATCAAGCAGATCTTGAAGTTTTGAGTAAAAAAGATAAATTAACCAAAGAAGAAAGAATTTCCCTAAAAGAATTGAAGAAAAAAAACTTACAGTTAGATAAGAACCTTGCTGAGATTAAATCATTAAAAATTAATTTCGATTCGCTTTCAAATCGATTCCCGAGAATTCATAAAATATTGTATTCAAATGTTTCCAAAATTGATTTAATAGAACTGTCAGGACAATATTTAAAGGCGTATGAAACCAAATTAGATAAGAAAATTGTCACATTATCTAGGGAGATTACGGATTGGGTATTGGAGGCTTTCAAATGGACGTTAAAGAGATTCAATATCGATTTTGATAATTTTGATTATGAATCTGATCTAACTTGGAGTAAAAAGCCTAATGAAATAATCAAGTCACTTGAAAAATCCGCAAATACTAGAACCGTGGATGGATCTGCATTGCGTTACAGTTATCCTACAGAGAGTATTGTACAAATGTATGAAGAACTTGAACTTGACCCAAAATCAATTCCAATTAAGGGAAATATTCCTGAATTACAACTCAGGAGAAAAGATGGAACTGCATTATATGCTCCAAAAGATATTGCATACTCTATTCAAAAATATGAGAGTTCATTACCACATTTAATTTTCAATGTTATTAGTTCAGAACAGATATTACCACAATTTCAATTATTACTTCCTCTTTTTGAATTAGGATATAAAGAACTAACTCGGGCAATGAAACATTATTCTTATGAATTGGTAGAATTGAAAGGCCGACCTATGAGCGGGAGAAGAGCAATTTATGTGACAGCAGACGAATATTATGATGAAACATTAATTCGAGCACGAATGGCAAAGAGAGCCTCAGATCAGCAGAGAGGTGGGTTTGTTCCTAATAACCTTGAACAATGGGATGACGAAATGAACACATTGAGAAAAGTAACTATAGCTAGTACCCGTTTTCCATTAATTGAAACTTCACCGAATCGAAAAATTATTCTTGATCTTGATAGAGAATTGGATTTCAAACGAAATTCAGGACCATTTGTTCAATATGCTCATGCAAGAGCTTGTGGAATTCTTCGCAAATTGAGTGATCAAGATAATATTTCAAATTTAAACATAGATTATAATTTATTGTGCGATGATGAGATTATTTTTATCGTTCAACACATAATGAAAATTTCCAAAAAACTTACTTTAGCGGTTGATGAACTAGATCCTTCAGTTATTTCAAATTGGTTAATTAGTCTTGCAAAACAATTTATGAAATTTTATGAGAAATTTCCAATCCATAATGCTGAAAACGAAGATTTGAAAGAAGCAAGAATTAAGATTGTAAAAGCTGTTCAGACCGCACTTTTTGAAGGACTAAATATTCTTGGCATTCCAGCTGCAGATAGAATTTAAGAAATAGAATGATTACATTTTTATTTGTAGTGTTGAAATAATAATACATAGGGTTTTTTGTTTTTTCAGAGGAGAGTCAAATTTGGTTCAAAATAAATTAAGAGTGGAAGAGGCTAAAAAAAGTGACGTTGGCAAGCAAATTGCACGCATTCATGTCAATATAGCGGAAAAATTAGGTGTGAAAACTGGTGATATTATTGAAATCACGGGTAAAAAATCAACATATGCACGCGTTTGGAGAAGTAAACCACCTATAATACAAGAAAATAGTATTAGAATAGAATCTATTATTCGAAGGAATGCTGGTATTAAAATTGATGATTTTGTTTCAATCAAAATGAGTAAGGTTAGCATAGGTAAGAACATAACAATTGATCTTATTGATGGAAAAAATGATACAGTAGAAATTACAAAGTTAATACAAATGTCTCTGAATGAAAAAATTTTAGCAAGTAATCAGTTTTGGAATATTAATATTGGACTTGGTAAAAATATACAATTTACTGTTTTAAGTACCATTCCAAAAGAGCCAATTATTTTCAATGAAGGTACACAAATTAACTCAACCGAAAAGTCACAAACTGAAGAAGACAGAGAACTAGATCAACCAAAATCAGACATCCAATATCATGTAAGCTACGAAGATATTGGTGGTTTGGATCCAGTTATTAAGAAATTGAGGGAAATGATAGAATTGCCACTCAGATATCCGGAAATTTTTGATAGAGTTGGAATACAGCCACCTAAAGGTGTTTTGTTATATGGACCACCGGGTACTGGAAAAACAATATTAGCAAAGGCTATTGCAAGTGAAACTAGCTCATATTTTATTAGTATCAGTGGTCCTGAAATAATGTCTAAATATTATGGTGAAGCTGAAAATAAATTAAGAGAATTCTTTCAACTAGCAAATGAAAATTCTCCATCAATTATTTTTATTGATGAAATTGATTCAATAACCCCAAACCGAGATAATTCTAATAATTCTACTGATTCTAGAATAGTAGCACAATTACTTACTTTAATGGATGGAATTGAAGACAGAGACAATATCGTTGTAATTGCTGCTACAAATAGAGAAAATTCTATCGATCCAGCTCTAAGAAGAGGAGGTCGTTTTGACCGAGAAATCGAAATTGGGATTCCAGATTTACAGTCTAGAAGAGATATTTTTGAAATTCATACTAGGGGAATGCCATTAGATAATGATGTCGATTTACTTTCTCTTTCGAGACAAGCTCAAGGATTTGTTGGAGCAGATATTAATATTGTAGTGAAGGAAGCTGCATTGCATTCAATTCAACGAATTATTCCTGAGATTGACTTTGATAAAGTGAAAGAGGTTGATATTTCAATCCTTCAAAAAATTATTGTAAAAATGTCAGATTTTGAAAAAGCATTCACTGAGGTTTCTCCATCTTCATTACGTGAGGTAATTGTAGAAATTCCGAATGTCACTTGGGATTCAATTGCAGGTCTAGAAGAAATAAAAAAAGAATTAAAGGAAAGCTTAGAATGGCCTGTAACTCATAAAGGATTATTCGAAAAAATGAAAATAAAACCTGAAAAGGGAATTTTGCTTTATGGCCCGCCAGGATCTGGAAAAACAATGCTTGCAAAAGCAGTGGCAAATGAAATAAATTCAAATTTTATTTCAATTAAAGGACCGGAACTTATTTCAAAATGGGTGGGTGAGACAGAAAAAGGTATACGAGAGATATTTAGAAAAGCGAGAATTGCTGCACCATGTATAATATTTTTTGATGAAATCGATTCAATCGCATCTACAAGAGCATTATCGAACAATAATAATGAACTAACTCGAAGAATTGTATCGCAACTTCTTACAGAAATTGACGGGGTTGAGGAAACAAAAGGGATTATGATTTTGGGTGCAACCAATAGACCGGATTTATTAGATAGTGCACTTATTAGACCAGGAAGATTTGATCGAATGATATTTGTGGGGAATCCAGATTTAGATACAAGAAAAGCAATTTTTAAGCTTGAATTAGATGGGTCACCAATTGAAAAAGATATTGACATCAATGACTTAGCTAAAATGACAGATAACTTTTCAGGAGCTGAAATAGTGCAAGTTGTTCATAAAGCAAAAATTGAAGTATTGAAGAGTTATATTTACAATAATAATGAAAAGAAATTAATTTTAACTAAGAATAATATAATTGAGATAATTAAGAGAGAAGAATTTCTTCGTAAAACTGAATATTCTCATCATCCTCCAAGAATTTCTGATATTAATGATATAAATATCGCGTAAGCTTTGAGATTGCTATAAAAATAGAAAATAGTGTTTATTTAGGAATGGTGTTTATCTCAAAATAGACTACTCGAGAGATAATATGAACGACCTTGAAATCGATCAAGTATTAGAAATATTAAGTAATAAATATAGGAGAGAAATTCTTAGATATTTAACAATAGATGATAGATATGCATTCGAGTTGTCAAAACTACTAGAAATTTCTCAAAGAGCAGTAACGAAACATTTGAAGTCTTTAAGAGATGCTAACTTAGTTTCTTCGAAAAAGAAAAAATCAAAAATTGGACCTGCTAGAGAATATTTCTCATTAAATAAGGCTGTCATTCTCAGTTTTACGGTTGGGGCTAATCTTTTCAGAGCATCTATAAGATCTTTAAATGAGGATGAAATAATGAGGGACCAAATCACACCTTCTTTGCAATTAGGAAAATCAAAGGAACCTACTTTTAATGAGTTATTCGAGGAAGGAATGAAACTATTACCTGAAATAAGAGAGGGATTAGATTTATTGCAAATCCAACAAAATAAACTATTGAGAGCTTATCAAGGAATGCAAAGTCATATTTATGATTACTTAGACAAAAATAAATTTTCAGAAGATGAAATAAGATTCATTTTATTCTTAATTGAACAAGAAGGTGAGGTGGCCAAGAATGAAATTGAAATTTCCATGGGGTCCTTATCGAAATTAACTAAAACATTAAATTTATTGGAAAGAAAAAATATTATTGAAACCGAGATATTTCAAGATGAAAAAGGCCTTTCCAATTTTAGAGTGAGGCTTAAAACTGACATCTCTCTTAACTAATTAGTATTATAAATAAATTATCCAATACTAACTTAATACAAAAATACTCAAAACCCCAAAATATTAAGTATTTAAATTGGTCTCTATTGTTAAAATAAGGCTGACTTAGAAAATAAATTAAATTTAAAGTAATTATTATTGTCACTTCTGATAAGAATGGAGTAATAGTTAATGACATTAATTTAATGTCCAATTCATTGAGGAATGAGGATGAGATATCCGAATACAGTTCAAAAATACTGTTCAAGATGGCTAAAAATAGAATGATAGAGGTGGTCACATAAATAAACTGGAGACGATAAGCTTCCCACTTTTTTTTGTGGATGGCTTCAATAACCACAACATCTTTGATTGAGGTCAAAAATTCAAAAAGTAAATGTTCTCTAATTATCGGATCAAAATCCAATAAAACATTAATTAACTGTTTAAATGAGTGATTTGAATTTTTATCAACAATAATTATAGAAGGTAAAGATAATTCTACTAAATGTAAGTTCAAATAATAATCTCGCATTGAGTAAATTAAATCAAAAGGGTTGTCAGCAACCAATTTTTTAACTTCAGTTAAATCGTGATACAACTTATCCCATCCCAACAAAGTATAAGGGTGTCTCATTTGATAAGTCCCCAATTCTATTAATACCAAAGTATTAACTGCATTTAATAACATAATTATTACAGAAATTTGAAAACTAGAATGAAGAAAAAAGAAAACCATAGGAACAAATACAATCAAAACTAGAGTTTTTGATATTCGTGCTTCTTGATCAACAAGCTCTTTTTCAGAAAATATCAAGTCAGGAATCGTATATTGTTTTTTATTTTCGTATTGCAAATTTGAAAGTTCAAGTTGATAAAAATTATCAAGAGGCAGATCTAAATTTAATGATAAATAATAGGATATGTTGTAAGAAAAAAGATCTAATTCCTTCAATTTGTATTCAATCTTTTCACGAAACCAAAGCTTTCTCAATTCATTCACCTTTCTAATGCTTGTAGAGCTCTTTTTTTCCTTATAATTGAAAATGACAAATCCAAAACTGATTATTGTGTATATAGTCAACATAAAAGAGTTGGAAATAAGAAATAGAGTTAATGAAATCAATAATAAAATTATGAATAATTTTATTTGGTGAGGTTTTATTTTAAATAAATTCGATAGTTTTAAGTTATTCATTATAATTCCCTAAAACCTTCTTCTCCATTGACATGGACTGAATCAATTCCAAAAATTAATTCGTTATACTTTAAGATCTTTTTAGTAATAACAATAATATCAATATTATTTATCAAACTTTCTGGGATTTGGTAATTTTTATGCCACCTCATCATCAAACCATCAAAATTAGAAGAATGTGTGGTACCGATACCTGCAATTCCAGCTGAGAAGGCCTCAAACATTGTAAGAGTATCTGATTTATTTTGGATTTCGCCTAAAAAGACATAATCCGGAGAACGATGTAATAATTTAGATATTTCTGTTTCTCTTTTGATGATACTATTTCTTCCTATACTTGGGATTGAAAATTTTACCACTAACGGTAAAAGATCAATTGGTAATATGACTTCTGATGCATCTTCTAATACTATTAGTCTCCAAAATGGCGGAATTTGTAATAACAAAGCATTGGCTAAGGTAGTTTTTCCAGAACTCGGTTCTCCAGAAATGATAATATTTCTTCTTGATAAAATTGCCTCAATTAGATATTTCATTATTTTGTTTGAAACTTGATTTTCTTCAACTAACTTTTTATGATTAATTGGAGTTTTTGGCAATCTTCTAATAACTAGAGTTGGTGAATTAGACAGTGGGGGTATTTGAATTGATACCCTTAAATTGCCTATTGGTGTAATCAATCCAGTTTTTAAAGTAGGATTCGTTCTTGATAATATTTGATTTGAATTTAGTTCAGATTGAATCTTAATAGATTCCCACAAATCATTTGAAAATAAGAGATTTGTAACCATTTTACCCTGATTTTTATGGTTCACTATTATTTGTGAATTTAGATTATTACAATATATTTCAATAATCGAAGGTTGTTGAAATAATAAATATATTTCTAAAAGATTTATTGCACCCCATGAGTATAATTTAGGATTATGGCCTAATTTATTATTCAGAAGTAAATTTAATGACAGTCCCTCCAAAGTTATCAATCTATCAAAAATACTGGATAATGGAGCTTTCATGTTTGCCCTCAATTTTAAATACTCATTTTGAATTTGAAGGACGTGAGTTTCAAATTTAAATGGTAACTCTTCATTAATAATGAAAGTTGGAAGTTTTTCATTTTTGGTTTCCTCTTCTTTTATTACATTTATCATCGAAATTAAACTCTGAATTAATTTAATTCAATCAAACATAATATTTTTCACATTATAAATTGCTTAAGCTTAGAAAAAAGATTTCAAGCGATTTCAAGAATTTGAGGAATATAGTTTACAAGATTTGTAATAGACTTAATTTTTGATTCATTTAAATGAATCAGTCCAAGAGAATATAGCAAGGAATTTTTTTTTAGAACTTTTGGATTTATTATGCTTAGATTCCCTGTAATCTGATTACTGTTAGTAATAACCTGTATTAGATCGTTATACATTTGATAGACCGTTTCATAATCTGAAGCAACCAAATGGACAATAATTGATTTTCTTTTCCCATAGTCGCTTGTTCCGATTATTAGATATTTAGCTATGCCTAAAATAGCTCTAAATGTAGTGTTAAAACTGCTATTAAAATCAATTTCATCAAAACTAATAGTAACTTTAAACAGATTATTAGACAGATATACTGGATTATTTGAAGATAAATTTTGTATTTTCAAGATTTCTTTGTTTTGAATAATTATGTCATTAATGTCATTTGATAATTTACCATTTGACGCAGATTCTTGTTTGCTAAGTTCTTGCAAATTGGAATTATCAAAAATAATATTATAGTTTTCGAGTTTCATTTCGTAAAATCGCAATTCGATGTCTGAAATTGCAGATGTGTGTAATAAATTATTTAATTTTATGCGAAGTTTATTGAAATGTATTTTTAAATTTATTAAATTATTAGATTTCAAACTTAAAATTATGAAAACTTCTTTTCTATTACATATTAGAGAAAGATTGGGAAAAATACAAGTTGCGATTTGCCAAAAACGTGTGAAATTGTAAGGATTAATAGATAATTGCAATCTCCTTAATGAGATCCCGTATAATGCGACCCACTGATTTCGATTTCTAATTATCATTCTCGGTAATTGTATTTTATTTATTTAAGGTACTGAGGTATTAACAAATATTCACGAGTTTATTTAGTATAGCGATGATAATGATTGTGAACCAGAGAGCAACAATTGAAATATTTAGCTTTATGATATCATTTTCAATTTTTATTTTCATTGTGTTAATTTCTCTCCTAATTCCGCCTTTGTTATTAACTTGCATAAAATGATTGTAAGGAGGTTGTAAGTATATATCTAAATATTATAAACAGTAAAAAAGGAAATTTAGAACTTCTAGAAGCAATGATAAGTTCAGTTATTATTTTAGTTGTATTAATTGTATTATACAGACCTCTAATTTCATATTGTTTGGAATATCGTAGATAAGATAGTGTGAAAAGTATGTTTTTTCTATTAATTTCCTTATTTGTTGTTTTCTACTTGTTGGTCATGTACATTTACATTATTTTACAAATTAGTTTGTTATAGAGACAATTGTTATTGACTAAATGATAATTACAATTTTGTCAATTGAAATTGTACAATAGATAATATTTATTATATACAAAACTTATTATTATATATGGATATTTTGGCTTCAAAAAGTGAATTAAAACAGATCATCCAAGATGCACTAGATAAGCAATTAATTCCTCTTAAAGAAGAAATGGAAAATCTTAATATATCTATAAATCGTGATATGAAATTAAATTATTTGAATTCAATTGCGAAACTTCTTGAGAGAGAAGCCATAGAAACAATAAAGAATTTTTCATGTTCCTATCATGTCACAACTGATAAAGCTTGTAAAAATTTATTAGGAGATTATATTAGACAATATACCGAGGCTTTATCCATGGGTGATTTAGCTAGTGCATTCACCATTTTATCTGAATTTGAAAAAATAGCTAAAGAAAACTCAAAAGATGTTGATAAGATGTCAAATTGCAACAAAGATTGGGCAACTGTGACTCGGATATTAAAACGTCATCGAGAGGTTGCTAAGGATATTTCAGCATTGTTCTCTGCACGCCAGGTGCCTTCTGATATCGGAGAACTTGATTTTTCCCCTGATGAATTATATACTGAAGTAATTTTTCCATTTAGCCACCCTCTAAGGATCAAAATTATTCATACTTTAAAATCAGGTAGTAAACGGTTTACAGCCTTAAAAAATGAATTAAATGTAAAAAACACAGGTCTTCTTGTTCATCATCTCAAACCCTTAACTGAAGGGAATCTTGTAATTCAAGACCATAGAAAACAATATTCACTTAGTGATAAAGGATTTTTAGTCGCAAAGTATTTTGCCCAACTTACTGCTTCTTTGCATCCTGAAACCCCGATTACTGTAACTATGCAACCATTAGTGGTTTTACGAGATGATTAAGTTTTACAATAGTCGCTGAAAAATGAATTTATTATTTCCACAAGAGGAACTTCTTCAAGATCTGTTATTTTGTATGCCAGTCCCTCAAATATACTTGCTTCGATTGTAACAACATTATGAATAGGTAGTGGTAATGTTGTTAATGCCAAGAATTCACCAGATGTCATGAAATGATTAGATTCTTTTTTTAGGACTATATCTTTTTTATTTAATATGACCAAAACTGGAATTACCCCATTCCTGTAATGAATTACCCTTTCAAATGCCTTAGCCACTTCAAGAAGATTTTCTGATGTCCCATCAATTATAAAAATTACAGCGTCCGATGTTGATATTGAGTTTTCCCACAAATCCCAAAAATCTTCTTGACCACCCATATCCAAGGTTTTAATTATGCTTCTACCCAGTTTAATTCTTTTAACTGATTTTCCCATAGTTGGGACTGATAGTGTGCGGGGAGTATTTCTTTCTGGAATTAATGTTTCCAAATACCTCACAAAAGATGTTTTTCCGGCTCGAGAGGGGCCGGCTATTGATATTGTGAGATTCCTTGAGTGAAGTCGTGAAAACAATGACTTTCGAACTTTTGAAAACCAATTTCTTTTATCTTTGTTTCTAATATAATATGGTAAGGGTTTTGCAGATAAATTTTCAGATATCTCATCTGGACTCAATGCAATTGTATCCCCTAGATACTTTCCACCTTCATCAAAATAAATTATTCTTGTATGATCATTATGAAGAATTGAATAAGCACCGATCCCAATATCTGTTGTATTAACACGTAACTTTATTTCTTCACCACTTAACCTCACAGAATCATATTTCTGACAAATATCACAATCTAAAGTCCTTATAGTGATTATTTGTTCTTGCATAAATAAAAAACATAAAGCTTAATTTAAGTAGTACTGAGATTGAGAAATTCAGATTTAACTTATATTGAGATTATTTTAGGATAACATCGATAAACTAAAATTAATATGAAGATTCTTTAGTTTAATACAAACAGCGGAGTAGCCCAGCCCGGTCAACGGCGACAGACTCAAGATATTCGACTTGTTCGAAATGTGGCATCTGCTCCTTTAGAGGTTCGTGGGTTCGAATCCCACCTCCGCTACTTTTTCGATCCATTTTTATTGATAAGTAAGTTTCAAATTTTTGCAATTAGGCTATACCAAATAATGAAAGTAAATTCTAACATAAAATAGGATTGATTAAAGAATAGCATAATAAATAATTAGTTATGAAATATATATAAATTATAATTATAATTATAGATATATTCATAACATTTATATAATTAGTTATGAATTATTGAATAATCATAACTAAAGTGATAATTATGGAATTAATAACAACAATGATTGGCGGATTGATTGGTACACTTGTATCAGTCTTATGGCTTGCTTATGCAAATAAATTTGGGTTCTTACCCAAAGAATGGCGATTTTTTGAAGATGGAGTAGCTACCTTGCAGAAAAACTCTAACAGACTTCTACTGTATGGCCCGAGATTCATTCTCGGTGGCGCAATACTTCCTGTGGTATTTCTATATGTGTGGGGACCAGATGGACTACTTGGTATTTCCATTGCTAATAGTATCGTTTTGAGTTCACTTCTCCTCGCACTTATAGAGTTCGTCTTAATGACGTTAGGAATATTATTAGGAGCATTTAAGCAACCGAAAAATGCTACAATACCACTTATATTAGTGACTCTTATAGGTCATCTTAATTTGGGATTTTGGATAGGAATCGCTGCATCTATGTAAAATGAATTAGAAATCTACGTATATAAAATATAAATTAGTTAAAGAAATATACAGAATCATATAACTTAGATTCAATATCAGTTAATGTTTCAATAATCAATGTAAAGGCATGGTGAACTTGGTTCTTTTTCGAAGGATCAAGATTGTTTAAATTGGTGGATATTCGATCGCTGAGTGAATTTTTTTTAGAATCAATAAAATCTTTACCATATCTGGTTATGTTGATCGATAGTTTCCGCTTGTCTTGATGATGTTCTTCTCTCGAAATGAATCCTAAACTTTCAAGATGATTCAACTGTGCAACTATATTTGAAGGCTTTTTATTCATATTATAAGCAATATCTTTGACTTGAGAATCGTGATAAACATATAGAAACAACATTATTATAATCTGTTGGTTGGTTATACGGTTGTCTTTGCTTTGTTTATTGAATTCTTTTCTTAAATTATCGATCATCTCATAATTTTGATCAATCACACGTTTCATAATATATCCCAAACGGAAGAAATCTGAAATGATTTTGGTTGAATCCAAATTCTCTTTAATTGAATGACTCATAAATACTTATGATTTATGTATTATTCATACATAATAAATCTCTTGGATAAATATGTCAAAATGCTTCATTTTGGATTGGAATCAATTAAACATTTAGTATAGAAGATTGATAACTGGAAGTATTGTGAGGTGTTAATAGTAGTAACGTTAATAGTAGTAACGTTAATAGGGGAAATGTTATTAGAAGAAACGTTAGCAGTATTAACGGTACATTGTAAACACGGACCCCCATGGCAATATTAAAATAATCATTCAGTCCAATTAATATAACGGAAAGAAAGTGAGAATCAATTCTGTAAACGTATGTATTGGCGCGGTATCCATTTGTAACGAGTCCCACCTCCGCTACTATTTTTATTGTTTGCATAAAAAAAATTAATTAATTTGGACTTGTAGAGTTCAAAATATTTTTTATGTTCATGATTTATATACTAATCATGGTCGATGATCCTGTTCAAAGAGCTGCGAAATTACTTCTTAATGGAGCAACGATGCTACACATTGTGTGTCCTAACTGCAAAGATCCTATCTATAAACTAAGAAATGAAACTTTACAATGCGTAACTTGCATGAAAAATGTAATTTTTGAATCTAATGAAAATATTGATAAAGCTATGAATTTGGATGTAACAAGAAAAAAAGATGACCCCATAGAAAACAAAATATCACAATTGGCATTGAAACTTAAAAATTCAACTGATTCAGAAGAAATTTTGCATCTAGCAACACTGATCAAAAAATTACAATCATTGTGATTCTCAGATCTAACGATTTTTTATCTTGTTATTTATCGATTGACAATTAAATATTGAAATGAATGCTAGATCTGACATGGAAAATGTTGGCAATCCTTTTTCTGATGTGAAAAATATTCTCACTGCCACAGAATTAATTGATATTGCATTTAATAAAGCAATGAAAATTAAACCTCCATCTGGTCGACATGATGCTTTATCTAAAACCAGGATCCTTGAGATAAATAGGATCAATACTGCAGCAAATGTTTTGGTTAATAATATAGAAAATATGGTTTCTAATTTCCCGTCTTTAAATTTAATACATCCTTTCTATCTTGAATTAACCAGTATCCTGTTGGATGTGGATGATTTGAGGCGAAATTTAGGAAGAATTAATGGAGTTACTGAACATATTCGGAATTTAGAAGATGAATTGAAAGATAAAATTCTTTCAGAAGATTCTAAAGTTCAAGTTAAAAATATTAGAAAAATTGCCTTTGCAAGATATGCAAGTATGATAAAACGTATCAAAACTAGTCTTCAATATGTCAAGAAAGCTCAAAATAAATTGAAACCACTCCCAGGATTCAATCCATACAGTCCTTCAATTGTTGTTTGTGGTTTTCCAAATACAGGAAAATCATCATTTATTAGACATACTACATCTGGAAAACCGGAAGTTGCAAATTATCCTTTTACAACTAAAAAAATTATTTTTGGACATCGTAAATTTGGTTTCATGAATGTACAATTTATTGATACGCCAGGATTACTTGATAGACCAATAATTGAAAGAAATGTTATTGAGTTGCAAGCTATTGCTGTTTTCAAGCATCTTGCAGATATATTGATCTACTTAATTGATCCTACTATAAATGCTACCGCCACAATTATGGAACAATTAAATCTATACAAAGAAATTCAAAAATTCTACCCTATGACTCTTCTTTTACCTGTCATTTCAAAATGTGATCTACTTACAAAAGAAGAATTGATAACGGTAAATAATACTATTATAAATTGTGACATTATCAAACCAGAAACAAAAATATGGACTGTTCATACAAATGATGAAAGTGGTGTTACTGAAATAATTTCATATCTCGAAGAAAAAGTATTGACGGATTTTATTAATAGTCCAAAATTTAAACAGATCAGCTCATTTGAAATTGCTGACGATCAATTAACATATGATGAATTGGATGAAGAAGAATTTTTTTAAATTTTAATCTTAATTATACTTCCATTTTCTTGTCTTAGTATTAAGAATTCATCTTCAATTTCCTTAATCTTAAAAGATTCATAACCGTAATATTTGATAATTTTGTGAAAGAGAGGGTAATTTATTTTTAAGGGATTTTCGTATATTTCACATGTGACAAATATATTCTCGTTTGCAATTTTCTCTAATATTGAAACACAAGCTGAAAAGGCTCGATGATTAATGACTACGTTTTTAGCAGATTTTCCTCGAAAATCTCTAAAAAAATATGGAAAATCGAGAACTACTATTGTTGAAAGTCGAGATGAAAGATATTTATTAAGCTCAGACGTAACTAAAATAAATTCTTGTAAATCAAGAGGTCGAAAGACAAGAATTCTTTGTTTGTTACCTGCATAGAATGTTCTTTTAGGATCAATTACAATTGTTTGTGATCCGTCATCTATATTTTTGAACAAATTTTTAAAGAAAAGTTCTACCAATGAGTTTTTGCCAAATATAAAGTTCAGTTTATATTTTGAATTCAATTGGAAGTTTGAAAATTATATCACCTATTATTACTAATCTAATCGAAATAACTTCATCTATAAGAAATAGTGAAGTATGGTGATTAAATGATTTATATAATTGCAGAAAATTGTTATTTTAGCATCATTGGATTTCACCTTAGCATTCAAACTAAAAAAAACAATGTTATACAATTTCAACTTTGAGCATCTCTCGCCAAATCACATTTCTATTCTCAAATATAATATTATTTTTTGTTCCATAGGGGAGAAAAAAAAAATTAATCATCCCAATATTATTGAGCTAGATCCTTCTTACTCCGAATTTCAATTAAAAACGAAAATAATACAAGCATTGAATTCCAATTTACATCAATCTGAAGGTTTTATTGGTATTGATCCTGGTAATGCAATTGGAGTATGTGTATTACTTAATCAAGTTATTTTGGAGACAACGGTTTTTTATTCGAAGGAAAAATTAATTTCTTGGATTCGAAGCAAATTGGTGCAATTGAATGGAATTAATACAAATATAAAGATTGGAGACGGAGGGGGAAAAAACCAAGAACATATTATTACATTATTGAAAAATTCTTTACCTGATCGTGTTAAAATTGAAATAATTGATGAAAAAAATACTTCCCAAAAAATTACGAGTCATTTGACATCTCATGAACAAGCTGCAATAAGAATTGCAAAAAGGAAAGGTTATTTAATTTAACCCGAAAATATTAACATAAAATTGTAATCTAGCTGAACATTTTAATTTACCTATTCTATATCAAGAATGTAATGACTGATGAGAGTGTAAAACTACCTTGGATTCCAGGACTTTACCGCCCTAATTTTATATTTCATAAGATAAAATTCTCAATACCAACGAGAATACCCGGGTCTTTTATCTATTTTGCAATATTTGCGAGTGTTTTTTATGTATTTGCGGGTGGTGTTTATGATTTTGTTGAAGAACCTATTTCTCGTGGTTCAGATTCAAATGGAAATCCAATATTGATTTATCCAGACCAAGATAGGCAGTTCTTGATTGAAGGAATTGTCGCAGCAATTATCATGTTTTTGGGGGCTGGTGGATTGTATATGATTAATCAAGCTACCACAGATCCACATAATCCTCAGAGAGCTTCCTCTTATCAAGCGTTAGGCTTTATAATGGTAATTTTAGCCTTCATAACCTTACAAAGTATGTTCAATTCAAAATCATGATTTTATCAATCGATTAGGTTTGTAACTAGGAATTTGATTTAATTCTTCAAAAATATCTATGATATCATAAGTAACTGAAATGTTTTTTTCTGAAACGTTACCTATAATAATACATTCTGGAACAATTATAGGTTCAGATCCACGAGGTTCTAAAAGAGATTTTATCTTTGCTGGTGAATTAATTCCACCTCCATAAATCGTATTTGGAATTATTATTTTTTCAATGTTTGTCGATAAATTCGAAGTTAATTTATTCATAAAATCTTTGATTACTTGATTCCTGTCAAATGCGATTATAGATTCTACTATTTCTGGTTCTAATAGTTCTTCACCAGAACCAGCCTCAAGATATATCCAATCAAACCAAGAATTTTCAAAAGCATCTTTAAACTTGAATCTTAATTTATCAAGATCATTTGAATTTGATTTGGTTCTTTCTGCAGCTTTTCCACCAATGGGGAAATAAGCGATTTTGACTAAATTATGCTTACTTAACCTACTGAAAATGGATATAGTATATCGAGCTTTGAATTTTAAATAACGCGAATTAGAATTAGCCGGATAAGGAGCAAAAACGAAATCAGGTCCTAAAATTAGTTGATCAACACCGGATGGAAATAAACCGATTCTGGATCTAAAATTTTTTGGATTCTTAGAAATCCTAAACAAATTAAAATCGGTGAATTTTGTGTTTCCTAAAGCAAGTTTAAATTTATTATACATGTCTTGATAATTCTTTTTTGTCACGTCTCTTTCTGATGCGCCAATGAGATGAAACAAATATTCTGAATTTTTTGATTTTAATATTCCATAAAAATCATCAGAATATTTTTCTAGTTTTGCTGGATCTCCTAAAATACCTAGATAAGATTTCAAGAACATTTTATCGAATTTTTATGAATATTAATATATCTTGTTCATAGTAGTGTTATAAGGGAAATTATTATTTGTAATAAATATTAAATTACAAAACTAATGGAAATTAAAGGTTTTACATTTTTGTAGGGGATGGACCGGTTTACGAATAAATAATTACTAAAAAGTTGAATGTTCTGCGATATTATATCGAGGTTCATTAATACAATCGATTGATATTTATTAAATAAAATTGTAATCAAATTGTTTAAGGGCTGATAGATCAGACCGGTAGATCGCTTCGCTTGCAATAGCAAACGAGAACCGAAGAGGCCGCGGGTTCAAATCCCGCTCAGTCCATTTTTTTTTATATCAAATATAATTTGTAGTCTAAATGTGTCTGAAATGTTGTTTGTATATTTGTTGTTTTTGATACAATATAGCTCATGTCTCTTGCAATCTCAGAATAAAAGACATCAGCATTAATAAAAACTAAGACTATCCCATGAGTATAACACCATCTAATTATTGATGAAGTCAGTTCAAAAGTAATAATAACTTCAGGTAAATCAATAATATCCTTTTTATCAATTTCTTTACTTATAAGAAGAATATTATTGACTGAGGAAGTTTCGATTTCTAATTTTGGGGGTAAATATAAAACACTATTTCGAAGTCTAGCAAAAATTAGGTTCAAAGAGAGGGGGTCTTCTAAACCAATAAAAACATGAGCTACCGAAAATGAGCTTTTCCAAAGAGAAGCATCTGCATTAGTTATTATCTTGTTGACCATCTTCATTCCAAATGTAGTATTAAAGATCCAATTAACTCCCAATGTAATTAAGAAAATATCATTCTTATACATTAATTCAATTCCATTTTCACTCAAAGATAGAAAGTTGTCATTATTAAATTTATTAATCGCTATGATATGATTAATTTTCTGACTTAATGCTATACCTATTGATTTATTGGTTAAATAACCACAGAAAATAATATGATGAACATTAGTCTCAAAATTTCTAATAGCTGAACGCTTCAGTTCCCAAAATATGGGTCTTGATGTGATACTAGTTATTATATCATCAAGATCCTTCCCGTTATAATTCAAATATTTCACTACAATATAAGTATGCAGTCAATTTATTTGAATTATAGGAGCAACTGTCAAAGGCGAATGTATTATTCACTTTAGTTAAAGAGAATCGATCTTAATGAATAAGCTGAACTATATCTACCAAAAAGTTATTTTTATAATTACTAAATGTGAATCTATGCCCATTTCTAATGAAGATGTGATTGTTCAAAACCTTCTAAATAAAATAATTTTTGTAGCCTTGGAAGATGGGATTATTACAGAGGATGAGCTTGCAATTTTGAAGCAAGTAAAAATCGATGTAAAAACGATTAGAGATCGCTTAAAAAGTATAGGAAGTCAATTAGAAGAGAAATCTACGGAAGCAAAATTATTGAATGAATTTTCAAAAGATGTAGTGCAAAATGCATACAATATCTCACAAAATGATCGTGTTATCACAGATGATGAAAGAAAATTGATTAATACACTAATTAAAGCATTGATCAATTAATGAATTGTGTAAGAGGATTTTTCATTGGTACATTTTTGGAATCAGTAGGTATTTTCAATGAGCTCGTTGACAAAAGAATCTTTTAATAATATTTCAAATTTCGGAAAAATGTTTCTTGAATCATATGACGGAAGTAAACCAATACAAAGAAAAAGGAAAAATGTGATTATATGTGGTATGGGAGGATCTGCGATAACTGGAAATTATCTTGAAGCTCTAGCTAATTTTAATAAATCAAAAAATCAAACTCTGGTTTGGCGAAGTTATAATATCCCCTTATTCTTGAATAATGAATGGATTGCAATTGTTATAAGTTATTCTGGAAATACTGAAGAAACACTGTCAATGATTTCACAATTACAGGAAAATGAAATAGAAACATATGTTATTTCATCAGGTGGTAAATTGGAAAAATTTGCAAAAAATCATGATTTAAATTTTACTAAAATTCCTTCAGGGTATTCACCGAGGTTTGCATTACCTATTATTTTTGGGAGAGCATACAGATTAACTGAAATATTACTTAATTTACATCCAATATCTTATCAAATGAGAGATCATATTAATAATTTTGATAATCTCGAGAATCTCTCATTATTAGGACTGATCTCGAATTCAATTTTAAGCAAAATACCAATTATTCTCTCAGATAACGAATTTGCTGTACTATCAATCCGATTTCGAAGCCAACTAAATGAAAATTCAAAATTAATGGCACACAATTATGTTTTACCAGAATTTAGTCATAATGCAATAGTTGGATTTGAAAATTTAAAACATTCGAATTATTGCTTAGTAGTAATTAAAAGTGGAAAATACGAAAATCAAAGAACTAGACTACATAGAGAATTTTTTGAAGAATATGCTAAAAGGAAAAATATTATCGTTTACTCACTTGAATCTAGATTTGATAATCCATTGATTCAGTTGTTAGATATTACTCGCAAATTGGATTATATATCCTACAATATTGCCCTGCTTTCAAATATTGATCCTCTTGCAGTTAAATCGATTGATGAGTTAAAGCGAAATCTAAATAAGAATTGATTACTTAATCAATATCTCATACTGATCGCGCATTTAATCAACCTTAAAATGCGACTTAGTAAGTCATAAGAAAGAATATTTAAGAGGAAACGAGAATGATGAGAAGACGGAGAAAAGAGAAAAGATATGACAGAAGAACTCATTCTAGAGCAATATATTTCCGTTTTTGTACTTTTAAATTTGGGATTAATTACCGTCCTCCTATTCGTATTTCTTAATAAATTGTTAGCACCAAAAAGGGACCAAAAATACAATATTGAAGGTTTGAGTGCATTTGTTGCATATGAATGTGGTGAAATACCAATTGGTGACGCCCACACAAGATTTAACTTCCAATATTATGTATTTGCTCTTGTTTTTGTTATTTTTGATGTTGTTTCTTCATTTCTACTAGTATGGGCATTGATAATTGGAAAATTGCAACTTGAAGGTATGTTTACTGCTTTTGCTTTTTTGGTTGTAATGGCAATTGGATTCATATATTGGTGGAAGCGTGATGCATTGAGGTGGATGTAATTGGCTAATAAAAATCTAAGTCTAGAAGAAATTGAAAAAAAGATTACTTCTGAATTCAGTGATTCTGAAACAAGAATTGATCCTGAAGCCAGATTAAATGTATTTGTTGAAAATTCAAAATTATTGGATGTTGCTAATTATATTAAGCATGAATTAGGATTTAATCACCCAAATATGTGTACCGCTACTGATACCAAAGAGGTAATCGAAGTATTATGGCATGTGGATAATGTAATTGATGATAAAATATTAATTTTACGAACTAACACCGATAGAGACAATAGCATAGTATTTTCTTTGACTCCTGTTTGGAAGGGAATGAACTGGCATGAACGTGAAACCTATGATTTGTTGGGAGTAAAATTTGATGGTCATCCAGATCTAAGAAGATTATTGTTACCAGATAATTGGGAAGGACACCCTTTAAGAGAAGATTACGTTTATCGAAAACCTAATTATCGTAAATTGGAGGACCTTTAGCATGTCTGAAAAAACTGAAATGAATTTATTTATGGGTCCACAACACCCATCTATGCATGGATTATGGGCTATGCGCTTGACAATTGATGGGGAAACAATTGTTGATGCAGATGCACAAATTGGCTATCTTCATAGAGGCTATGAAAAATTGCTTACAAATAGATCTTATGAGCAAGGGATACCAATTTGTGATAGATTGTGCTATGTCGAAAGTCACAGTTGGTCAACCTCTTACACATATTCCATAGAAGGGATCTATCAAATAGAAATCCCAGAAAAGGCAAATTGGCTGAGAGTATTAACATTAGAGTTACAAAGAATAGCTAGCCATTGCCTATGGCTCGCTGCTATGAGTGTTGATATTGGTGCATTAACAATGCTAATATATCCCATGAACGCTCGAGAATTAATATTATATATGCTTGAAAGTATTACTGGTGCGAGATTAACTTATAATTATTGCCGAATTGGTGGAGTTAATGCTGATCTCCCTCATGGTTTTGATAAGAGAATGGAAAAAAGCTTTGAAGAATTCAACAGATTACATTTTGAGTTCCTTGATTTGCTCGAAGAGGCTCAAATATTTCGAATACGAACAGAGGGGATTGGATTACTTACCAAGGAAGAAGCTATTGAAAATGGGTGTGTTGGACCCGTACTAAGGGCTAGTGGGGTCAATTATGACGTTCGAAAAAACGATCCATATTTTGGATACGATCAATTAAAATTCAAAATTCCAGTGAGAAATGAAGGTGATTCTTTTGCCAGATACAGAGTTCGAATTGAGGAAATGCAAGAATCAATAAATTTATGTTGGCAAGCGTTTGATAAATTAAATGAACTTAAGGCAACCGATTCATTTAGACTTGATAAAGTTCCCCGAAGACCTCCTGCAGGAGAATTATATAGAAGAATCGAATCGGGAAGAGGTGAGGCTGGATATTACATAAAATCAGATGGGACAACAATTCCGAAAAGGGTTAAAATTAAAAGCCCTGTATTCTCCAATTTATCAGTTTTAACCGAATTAGTAATAAATGGTAAATTAGCAGATATTCCAGCGATTATGGGGTCGATTGATTTATGCGTTGGAGATCTAGATCGTTAAAATTAATTACTTTATGTTAATAATATTTCAAAAATTCTCATTAATTCAGGTCCTGAGGTATCACTACCAATTAGAATACCATTTTTGTTTCCTACAATTCCAGGTCTAGGATAAGGAGTACCTCTATTTATGGTAACCACATCTCCTCTCGTTTTGAATAAATCAGACAACCATTCAAGCTCCTCATATGCTATCATCGGATGTGTTAGAAATCCATTATCATTTCTAAAAATCATTGAACCAACTAAAGGATTATCAATTAACTTCTTTTGAACAATCTCTACATCTAAGAAATCTTGTAGTAAATTTACATCATCCGAAGTAAACTCACTATGTACAACTGCAATTGAATCATTGCAAACAATTGAATTTCCTAATGCAGTAATTTTAGAATCAAAAACATGAGTCTGAACATCATCTGGGAGATTGGTTGTAATAGCTTCATATTCATAATCTGAAATTAGATCGGGTAAAATTAAATTGTGGGAATTTCCGCAGGCAAATAATCCAATTAAATTGCAATTTGCAATTGTTGTATTGATAATTGGAACTGATAGTGTGTTCTCAACAATTTTCTGTGTCTTTGTTTTAATTGAGGAAGGGAATATAGAATAGGTGTTTGTCGAGACGGCAAAAATTCCAATACTTGAATTACCTAATAAGTCAATGGAATTTAATCTATTCATTTTTATCACTTTAAAGAAATTTTGAATTAATCCTCAGATTCTTCTTCAAATTCTTCTTCGCTTTCTAATTCAGATTCAATCGGTATGGATGGTCCTTCTGAAATTTCTGGTTTGAATACTTGATCTGCATCTGATCCAACCAAATAGACCTCCACAGTTGGTCAACCTCTTACACATATTCCATAGAAGGGATCTATCAAATAGAAATCCCAGAAAAGGCAAATTGGCTGAGAGTATTAACA
>MDVR01000019.1 GCA_001940725.1 Candidatus Heimdallarchaeota archaeon LC_2
CTCTTCTCAGTCAGTTTCCTATGTATGTTGTGGATATCTTGGATGAACTATTAACCCAAGGTATTAGTCAGTACTCAATTAGTTTTAACACTTATAATAAAGAAATGTTTTTTGAAAAATTGAATGAATGGGGATTTGATATCAATATTAGGGATATTTATACATTTGAGGAATTTTTACAAGCAATTTTATTTTTACCTACATCCATTGTTTCAACCTTTGATTTCGATACTCGTCAAATTTCATGACAATTTTGATAGTAATGAGTGAAATAATCTGCTTTAGCTTTTCAACACCATTTATTTTTATAAAATTCCTCAAATGTATAAATATCCCTAATATTGATATCAAATCCCCATTCATTCAATTTTTCAAAAAACATTTCTTTATTATAAGTGTTAAAACTAATTGAGTACTGACTAATACCTTGGGTTAATAGTTCATCCAAGATATCCACAACATACATAGGAAACTGACTGAGAAGAGGAACCAAGAAATCAACCCGTGTAGATATTATTGCTTTGGGGAAAGCATCTTTAATATGTGCCAAACCTTCTTTATCAAATTCCATCAGACAAACTCTGGTTTGATATAATCTTTGAAGTATTTGATAAAGAAGGTTTGGCACATATTAAAGATGCTTTCCCCAAAGCAATAATATCTACACGGGTTGATTTCTTGGTTCCTCTTCTCAGTCAGTTTCCTATGTATGTTGTGGATATCTTGGATGAACTATTAACCCAAGGTATTAGTCAGTACTCAATTAGTTTTAACACTTATAATAAAGAAATGTTTTTTGAAAAATTGAATGAATGGGGATTTGATATCAATATTAGGGATATTTATACATTTGAGGAATTTTTACAAGCAATTTTATTTTTACCTACATCCATTGTTTCAACCTTTGATTTCGATACTCGTCAAATTTCATGACAATTTTGATAGTAATGAGTGAAATAATCTGCTTTAGCTTTTCAACACCATTTATTTTTATAAAATTCATTAAATGACATCGATGGTGTGCACTAAAGTTATTGGAAATTACTAAATTTTTATTATTCATTAATTGTAAGTAAAATTATGGGTCTTCTCAGATACTTTGATAGATTTGGGGAAACAAAAAATGAAGTAATGATTTTGGTTGGCACCTCCCTTATTCTAAATTTTGGATTTGGAGTGTTAATCCCATTTATACCCCTCTATGCCCAAGATTTAGGTGCGACTATAAGTTTAGTAGGTGTAATTATTGCTGGCTTTACCATTGGAAGGGCAATAATGGCTTCTGTTGCAGGTATGTATTCTGATAAAGTAGGGAGAAAACGGGTTATGGTTTGGGGAACTTTGTTATACAGTATAACAACAGCAAGTATGGCTTTTGCCCCCAATTGGCAAACACTTTTCGTATTGCGTCTTTTTGAAGGTGCTGCAGTCGGTATAGTTTGGCCAACAGCAATGGCATATCTAGTAGATGTTGTCCCAAGAGATAAAGTAGGGGAAGCCACAGGGATCTATACGACTAGTTTTGCATTAGGATTTTTTGTAGGACCTTTACTGGGTTCTGGAGCAGTTTACATCACAAAAAAAGTTGGAGGATCTGAATTTCAAGCACTCCAATCAACATTCTTTGTAACTGCAGGATTGGCGTTTATTGCATTAGTAGTTATAATATTAAAAATTCATGATTTTGATCCTGAATACTATGATAGAAAAGAACAGGAGTTAGGGGGAGGCAAATTGAAACCCATAGACAAACTAGATAATCCCCGTTCTGAATATAAAAAATATTACGCAATGACCTTTTTCAATGGTTTAGGAATTGGATTCATAATTCCAATTTTCTCAATTTTCTTTGTGGATGTTCATGATTTTAGCCCGGAACTCGTAGGATTAATTCTGGGAATATCAGGAGGAATAACTGCAGTTATTTCTGGTCCATCGGGTGCATTAGGTGATAGAATCGGTAGGAAACCATTGATGATTATAGGCATACCTATAATGGTAATTAACACAGCATTGTTGGGTTTCGTAAGTACTTTCTTATTAGCTGCAGGATTTTTCTGGTTTCGATCTATAGGATTAGGTCTATTTTTACCCAATTTTAGAGCACTGCAAGCGGATATCGTGTTGCCAAAAGAGCGAGGAACAATATTCGGGAGAGTTCAAACCTTTTTCAATATCGGTGCAGTTATAGGCCCAATATCTGGATCATATTTGTATGATTTGATGCAAGGAAGAACAATGAATGTGCTTGGTCACAAATTCATTGGTGAAGCTACTCCGTTTGTTTTCACCGCATTATTTCAATCGGTCATGTTTTTCCTTGTATTTATCCTAAGATACCCCAAAAGCAATTTAACAAAAGAGACAAAAATAATTACAAATAAAATAAGTACTTAATTGATTTCGTATTTGATTTTTATTGTTTATTTAAGTTGATTTTGAAGATAATTATGTAACTAGAATAAGATCTATGTCTCACAGGGTAAAAACTAAAAATATTGATAATAAATTATTTGTAGTAGATTAATACAAGGTATTTATATTTAATTAACTTGAAATAAGTGAGAAACACATGTTATAATAGTGTTAAACGATCCATTCATCAAGTCGGGAATCGGAGATAAATCAGAAGGAGAAGCAGTATGCTCAATTGTGGCCATTATTGTTATGTCGCGTGGTGGCATTCCATATTTTCAGGATAGGTTTGACGACTTTGTCATCAATTCCACTCTTGTCGCTGGGATAACATCTGCCCTTTCTTCTTATATGGATGAATTCGTACATGAAAATACATTTGGATTTGAAAGTATAAAAAAATCAGATCTCATAATATCGTCTCTCAAATCTGAACTCTCAACAATTACAATTGTCTCTCGATATGAAATTCCATCAATTATGATTCATCAAATTAATAGAGCTCAGTTATTGTTGGATAAAAAATATCAACTCAAACTTGAAGGGCTCGATCAAGCTCAATCTTTTATGGATCCCAAATTAATTTACAGAATATTTGACGCGGCGGGATTCAAATTGGGATTAAAAAAAGATTTGACGCTTCATGAAGATAGTATCTTAGAAGTTAGGAATGATCGGAGTATAGGACCGAATTTCAGATTTCAAATAACGACCCTTAGGAATCTGATAAAAAAGAATTCAGGAAATGGGAATATATTTAATTTAGATCAAATTAGATCTCATTTTATTGAGATAGGAGTCAAGGAAAATGAGGTTCACAATTTATTGGTTTTAGCATATGAAAATATGGTAATTAGATCAAAATTATAAAATTGACAGCAAAAAAATCTCAATTGAAATAATTATGTTTTATCCTCTGTTCCATATCTTTGATAAGGATCTTAGAAAATGGTGAAATACCAGAAACTATTGCATATCGAAATAGCATGTGAATTGACTTCATACTGTAGTAAGAAATTATATTAGTGTTCCGTGAATAATGTAATGTTGAGAGAAAATCTAATAATTCCACTCTAAATCGTAATGGAATACGGCAAAATAATACAGATTTGTCAACTAATCGAAGTTGGATCTTAACTACATCTTGTTTTGAAGTTGGAAAACGTAATCTATCACGTAATTCTGTGAAGAGGTAATTATTAGCACCCTCAAGAGAGGAGAATTCCTTTTCATCAATGGAAAATCTTGTTTGATGCATGACTTTGCGAGCTGAAGGACATTGAATCTTAATTTTTGCAATAGTTAATGGAAAATCAGAAACTTTATTGGGATTCGCAAAAAGCATCGATCTTATATTCTCTGAAACTATAAAAACCTAGATAGAGACTGTTTTGAAACTGAATCTAGAATTTGAGTTTACTGATAGAGATCTTAATTACTTCAATTATAGTGAATGGATTAATTTAAATGAAATATCTGAAATTGGAACATCTTTTCTTAAGAATCTCTTTAATCGTATTTCAAATCAAATAAATTTAAATTTTTAAATAGGGTTACACCTTTCATGGGGTTAAATCGGCATTCGATCAGAATAATTGGAATTTTATTAATTTTCAATTTAAGCGTCTCTTTCATTAATGTAACCTCAACTAATGGGGGGAATATATCTGAAATTAACCCGATTTCAATAATTATTGATACAGATGGAGGGACAGATGATTTTTTAGCAATTCTGTATCTTCTTCAAGATCCAGTAGTAACTGTAAAAGCAATAACAGTATCAAACGGGGTAACTTATGTTGAAAGTGGAGTAAATAATATTTTGAGATTGTTAGATTATCTAGATATAAATGACATACCTGTAGCAGGAGGTCAGGATAAACCGTTAATTGTGGACCATGGTTTCCCAGCCGTGTGGAGAGAGGGCAGTAATTCATTCTATGGGGTGATCCTTCCTGAAACCACTGTACAGCCTTCCAAGTTAAATGCTACAGGATTAATAATTTCTGAAATTTTGAGTTCCTCAGAAAATATTACAATTGTTGCATTTGGCCCTTTGACAAATGTTGCTCAGGTACTTGAGAGAAAACCAGAAGTAAAAAATAGAATTGATGCAATTCATATGATGGGAGGCGCAGTCACTGTAGATGGAAATGTGGGGTTTGAATATCCAGATATTCCAAATTTTGCGGCTGAGTGGAACATTTATATTGATCCAGATGCAGCAGATATAGTTTTCAAATCAAAGTTACCATTATTCCTCATACCTCTCGATGCAACCAATGATGTACCTCAGACAATCGAGTATTTACAAGAATTTGAAAGTGCCAAGAAAACCGTTGTTGCAGATTTAGCTTTGAAATTTTTCAATCCAGGATTATTTTTTTGGGATGCTCTTGCCGCAGTTGTTTTAACGAATCCTAATGTAGTTGATTGGAGTGAATTTTATATTGAAATTGAGATCGACTTAGAAAATCATGAAGGGCAAACCAAGAGCATAAGTGATAGAGGGACGAATACTTTGGTTGCGACTAATGCAGATCGTGATCTCTTCGAACAAATTTTAATGGATACTCTAAACCTAGGAGAGGTTGTCTTTCATAATGGAATGACAGAAATTTCCGAGGAGGAGGACACTCCATTTTTTAGAACTTTATCAATAGCTTCTATATTAATTGTATTAATACTACGATATTCAAAATCAAAAAGACTCTAATTAATCGAATTCATAAGAATCTATTGATCAATCACATTTATTTTCCTTTTTGATAGGTTATTTAAATAACTTAATTATTTAAACTTTTTAAGTATAAGCTGTAATGAATGAGTTTACTCAGGAAGTTATCAAAATAATTGGAAGCATCCCTTCAGGTAAAGTTATGAGTTATGGTGGAATAGCTAAAATGGCTAACAACGACAGGGGAGCTCGCCAAGTAACACGAATTTTACATACAATGTCTAAAAAACATAATTTACCATGGCATCGTGTCATTAGTTCCAAGGGGAAAATTTCTATTCCAAATGAAGAGGGCGCAAACGAACAAAGAAGAAGACTTATAGCAGAGGGCGTGGAAGTCTCAGAAAATTTCAAGATCGATTTGTCTAAATTTCAATGGATTTGATCTTCTTTCACAAATATTGAAATTGCATTCACACCTCATTACAAGAGACTAAAAAACCCTTTAGATCAAAATAAATTGAATGAGTGATATAATTATTCCTCTTAATGTTGAAAAAGAGATTGAGTTTGAGATAAGTAAAGAATTTACGGCCGTTCACATTGGATCAGGAAGCGTATCAGTTCTTGCAACTCCTTCGATGATTTTATTTATGGAGATAGCATCTGGAACATTAGCACATGAACATTTACCTGAAGGCTATACAACAGTTGGAACAAATGTATGTGTCGATCATTTATCTGCAGTTTTACAAGGAAACACTGTTACATCAAGATCCACTATAATAGAAGTGGATCGTAACAAAATCGTATTTTCCGTTGAAGTAGTATTTAACGGGGAAATCATCGGAAAGGGAACTCATACTAGATTTATAGTTGATGAAAAAAGATTTCTTGAAAAGTTAAAACAAAAAAGGTAAAATTTACCTCAAGTAAGATGATTAATTTAACAGATGAAGGAAATGAGATCCCAATAATCAGTTTTTAATACAAACTCCTTGAGAATATTAATAGTATGCTCCCCACATGGATTCCTAATGGGATAGTATTGATCATAGTCTGAGGGTAATTCACATCCACAATTAAAAATGTATGTGATGACAGTATTATCTCCCTTTAGAGATTCTATTTTTAGATTATTTTGTGATTTGATCTTTTTGTTTATTAGGAATTTTGTATTTGGAATAAGCATAACTAGAATATAGAAGAAAAAATATAATTGATTATGTACTAGATAGAGGTCAACGAAACTATTAAATTAACAAAAGAAATTTATTTATGTCAGTATTAACAACCCAACCCAAAAAATTTCTCGACTTCCTTCATGAAAAATTTAGTTTCTGAAGATAATAAATTGTGAATCTCTTCTTTCAAATTGGGATTTCTATCTAAAAAATGTTGAAGTAGAACCAGGTATCTTGTTTCCGGATTGTTTTTGATAATTGAATGATAAATCCATTTTGACGAATTGGTATCAATATAATTTTCGATATTTTCTATTGATTGATCACTTGCGATGAAACCTGAATTCTTATTTTTAGTAACAAAATTATCAAACATTAAAATGATTTTACTATCAAACAAATCTCTAATCGAGAGGGTTTTTAGACTATTAGAAATCAAATCTGATTTATCCTCATAATTTTGCACAAATATCTATTCGACTGCCTATTAATAAAGGTTCAATAAGTGAAATAAATGTTCAAAATAAAAAAAATTTCACTCTAAAATTCCTTCTTGTATCATTAATAAGTCGATTCGGTGCTCCATGGTATCAATTTTATCTCCATCTATTGAAAGCACATTTGCAGGATTACCGAGAACTTCATAGGTCATTTGATTTATTTTAGGTAATAATTTTCTTATTTTTATTTTGTTTGAATAATCAGATGAGATTGCACAAGTGATATAATTGTGGGTTTTTATGATTTCAATATTTGAATTGGGATCTTTGATAGTATCATTTCTTAGAATTTCCGTTATTTTTGATAGTTTTACACTGCCTGATGAACCAAGAGCAATCATTGCAGACAATAACTGAGGATCAGCATCATTTTCGGATTTTTCATAGGTCCGATGCACAAAACATGGACCTGAAGGGGAAATTACAAGAATTTGTTTTAACATACTACTACCTAATTCTAAAAATATCTAGATGTGAACTAGAAGTCCTTTTCTTAGTATATTAACATGAAAACTCCGCGGATATTACTCTAGTATTATCAAATAAATATATCGGCTATTCTTACAATATATTGTATCAACAAGTGGTGTATAATTTTTTAATAAATTGATAAATTGTGATTAGCTCAAATATTTTTTTATTTACCGATCCATTGGAACATGAGTTTGATACAATTGTTCCAGAATTTCTCTTGGAATATTACGGTAACGGGCATAGAAACGAATAAGGTATCTTACGGTTGACGAGACATCATCTAGAAGATTTTCATCCATAATTTGTTGCATTATTTCTTTAAGTTCATCGTTTAACCTAACACTAATTTGTCCTGTAGCCATCTGATTTAGAATATATTAGGTTGAAAAAAATGTTTTGATGGTGGGTTATAGTAAGGTAATAATAATGCAACGCAGGTAGATTTAATGCATAATTGTCGGTAAATGTCATTATAATACATGTGATGGTACCTAATACCTTACGATTTACAGATTTTCTACAAAATTAATGTTTCGAGAAATGCTAAATTTCAAGAAATTATTACTCAATAATAATCCACAATATTCTTTCAGCTCATTATGGAAAACTAATTAATACACAATTCGAAGAAAATAATTGCTTGTGCTAAAAGAAATATTTGTAATTGAGGACGGTATCAATGTATTTCACTATGTTACAGGTGACGATATTGCCAATCAAACTGACCCTGTATTGACATCTGGATTTCTCAGTGCTTTGCAATCTTTCACAACACAGACACGATCGGGTTCCATAAATTCTTACACTTCAGAAACTGAAAATGTATTTTTCAAAAAAATCGAAAATACAAATAAACAACTTGTCGCTATATTTTCAAAAAAAACAGATGAAACTATGGCTCAGGCTCTTATCAATCAAATAGATAGAATATTATCAAAATCACCTATCATGTTTGAAATTAATGTTGATCTAAGTGATACTAGGGAGGGTAAGAAACTGAAAATTAAAATTGAAAATTTAATCAAGCATCCTACTTCTCAAAAATCACAGATTGAACTTGCAACAAAACTTTTTGATGATTCTAGTGTTGACTTTTTGGTAATTTATGACTACAAAAAACATAAATCATTGTTGAAAAGACATTCAGGAAAAGACCGTAAACTATTGTTTTCGAAATACCTTGCACTGGTACACATAAAAATTTCGAATTTTATTTCCCAATTAAACTTGGGTAGCGAATATAGCATGGTTACAGCAGAAAATGATCTAAAACATCTTGCAATAGTTAAAGTTGGCAATAAATTAATATTTACTCAAAGTGTTCTGAAATCCGAAGATTATGTTAAATTGGGTTTACAAATTAAAGGTTATGTCGATTCAGATAGCTATCTAGATGAATTCCTTTATCTTTCAGAAACGAATAAATGGAGGGTAGAAGAGGATAATAGTTTTACTGCTATACTTGGTGAATCACCATATTGGAGAGCGGAAGAATCTTGTTTAGAACTTATTGAGGAATTTGATACCTTCATGGATTTTAATTTTGATGATCAATTCATAAAAGTTCAATTATATATTACAAATCCGAATTTATCTCAGGTGACAATATTGAAGAAGCACACAGCAAAACGATACGAATTTACAATTTATCAATGATTGTATTAAATTACTTTCTAAATAATCCGACAATAAGAATATAATTTGAAGAGATAACGCATGTTTAAACCAAATGAGCAAAATAGAGGCAGGGTATTATACATCAAAATTTTAGAAATTTAAATGTCAATTAATTGAATGGTTTCAAGTATATTATTTTCCCCTTCCTCCAATCGTGGAACTTTGAGTAATTAATTCCATAGGTTTGCTATCGATTTCTACCGAATTGACCTCTTTAGAGACTAATGGTATAATAAAAAGAATCAATGATGATCCAAAAACATAAACGGTAGCCGTGATTAGAAATGTTATTCTGTAGTCATAAAAATCAATTAAATATCCACCTAACACCGCTGATACATTCCAAAACAAACCCCAGGCGATACCTTCAATGGCATTTACTTTTCCTCGGTGATGTTTTGGCACCGTATCCATCAATATAGATCGACTCAGAGGTTGTGCTGCATTCATTAATGCGCCTCGAGCAATAAAAAGTATTATTAATATTAAAAGAGGTGGATAGAACGCCAACCCAAATAAACATGCCGTAGCAGTAATTTGTACCATAAAGATCATCTTGGCTCTACCTTTTTGCAAAGATAATTTTTGAGCACCCAAGGAGGCTATTCCAGTTGCAATGGCAGTTAATCCCATAATAAGATTGACAGAAATTGGCTTTAAATTATATATTTCAAGAAAGAAAATTGGAAAGAATCGGATTGTCATACCAGCTCCAAAACCAATTAGAAGATTACTTCCAATTAGGAAGTATGGAATTATTCGATTTGATTGATTTGTATCAAATGCGACATCATCAGAGATTTTTGGTTGTTTTAATGATTCACTTGCTTCACCAATACTCCTTTCATCCTTAAACAATAAGAGGATAAAAACTGAAATAAATGAAATTATTACCCCTGTTAAAAGCACAGATTTGAGTATGGATAATTTCCAATCATCACCAAAATAGAAGAAAAGTGCTACATTCACAAATGGGCCAGAAGCCATTGAAAATTGTTGTACTGAGTGTTTCAAAGAATAAATTCGAGATCGATTACCTGTGACAACACTATCAGCAAAGATAGCCTCCAATGAAGGACGATTAAGACCTTGAAATAGTCCCCAAAATATTAAAGCCACAAAGATTTTCAAAATTGTGTCTGCAAAAGCTGCAAATGATAACGCTATGATACCGACAATTGTTGCAATTTTAAGAACAGAGTCCCTTCTATATTTGTCAGCAAAATATCCTGAAGGAAAAATAATTATTGTCATTGCAAGGCCAGTAGCTGCTGAGGTTAAACCAAGTAATTTATATGATTCATCTGCAAGGAAAAATATGTAAGCTGAGAGGACACTAAACATCCATATTCCACGACCAAATGATTGAAAAAATGTGAATAAAAAAACAAGTTTCACATTGTAATTCATTTCACGGAATTCAGAGAAGAAACCCCTCATAATTACAAAAGATGTAAAATACAATCTAATATATACTAAGTTATAGCACCCATAATAATCAATAAATCTGAATCTGAAATTAGGTCATTATGGATGGAATCGCATGAAGAAAAGTTTGGAATTCGAGTTTTCTACCTTCGTTATCCAAAGCAAAAAAGTTGTAAATCTTGTACTTTGAATTTTCAACTGGTTCGGTCCTTGTAAGATTTAGTTTCTTCATTTTATCGTACATCTTATCAACCTCTTTTCTTGTTTTGTAAAAAAAGGAGAATAAAACGGCAGAATCCATATCGTCAGCCTGATGGAAACCAATGAGGAAATTATCATTCTTTATTATTTCGATATCTGGTTGAGATAACCATTTCTCACACCCAATAACATCAATATAAAATTGTACAGTTTTAGTGAGATCCTTAGTTTTTACAAAAACTAAACCAGCCATTATTTATTATAATATAGTAAATTGATAATTGTTTTTGTCCTCAAAGTAAATGATGAAACTTTATTATTTTTAAATTGATGCATCATTAATTCTGTATGAATCATTAAATTTAGTAGTATTTTGCAGTTATAATGATTAATTTTCAAAAAGAGTATTATCTTATCAAGTTGATTAGATTAATATGAAGATTGCAACTATTAGAGTGGGAGAAAAGGAGGTAGCTGCATTAATCTTTCCCAATGGAGCCATTTCCATAACTTTACTTAAAGAAAATTTTCAATTTTCATTTGATTTGTCAAATAATTTATTTGAAATTATTCAGAAATCACAATTAAAAGATCTGAACTCCTGGATTCAAACCCTAAAACATGATGATTTAAGTAAAATCTTGGATTTACTTATTCCAAGTTCCGAACTAAAATATGCACCACCATATAGGAACCCAGGAAAAATTTGGGGTATTGGTCTAAATTATCTAGATCATGCAAAGGATTTAGATGCTCTACCTCCCTCTGATTATCCTGTAGGATTCTTAAAGCCAGACACAACAATTATCGGACATCGTCAAACAATAAATATTCCAAAATTATCGGAAAGAACAACTGGTGAAGCAGAACTTGGAATTATTATTAGTAAAAAATGCAGAAATATTGCTCGCGAAGATTGGCTAGATTATGTAGCAGGTTTCACAACGATAATTGACATGACTGCTGAAGATATTTTAAGGAAAAATGCTCGATATTTGGGTTTATCAAAAAGTTTTGACACATTTTTTAGTTTCGGTCCACAAATATTGACCTTAGATGAATTTGAAGATATTGAGGAATTAGAGGTAATCACTGTGATAAATAATGAACTAGTTGGTAAAAACTTTGTCAAAAACATGAGATTTCCTCTGGATCATTTGATTTCTTTTTACTCAGAAGTAATGACACTTGAAGCAGGAGATATTATTTCTACCGGAACACCAAGAGCTGGTGTGTTATCTCATGGAGATATAATTGAATGTCACATTAATAAATTCCAACCTTTAATTAATTCAGTGAAGGATTTGAAGATATAAAAATTTTCTTTCCAAATATTTTAAATAAATTTGAATTGTCTTGTTGTTAAAAGATGGGTAGTTTTAGATCGCCAAAATCAAGTTTACTAAGTTCATAAGCAGTGTACGCGAATAAACCTACTGTCAAGCTGATTAACGTTGATGCTATTGCATAGAAATTAAAATTTGATGATTTTTCGACCTTGCTAGTTTTCTTAAATATTGATGTGATGGTTGTAAATACGCTCATAATAGACACCTTTGTTTTCATTCCAATTATTAGAATGAGCTATTATAATTATTGACACACTACTATATATACGTAATGGTATTTTCCATAATATATAGAACTATTCATTCCAATTATTAGAATAGATCGCGTATTTATTCATTTTGCAAATATAGGCACTTCATTATAATTTAACAATTTTTGATTTTCACTACAAACGATAATATCTACAATTTCTATGTGCCAAAAATGATAAAAGAATCTTAATTAAAATAAAATATATATATTATATGGAGATACAGAGATATCCTCATTGATTACAATGAAAAACACATTAATTCTTCCGATTGGATTGATTCTAACAGGGATTATTATTACGGGAGTCGTTTTGACTTACGATATATCACTTGAATCAACAAATGATAACCAAACAAATCTTACTGCTGAAGATGTCATTGTTTTGGCAATTCATGATTTGGGAGTGTCAGAATTTGTTAGACAAACACAAGCATACGCAGAAGCTGAACACGATAACGGAATATGGACTGTGAGATTCACAGAAATTACTAATATTAATCGCTTTATAGAAGTAAAAATCGATGATAATACTGAATTAATTTTAGATTCAAAACAATCGGATGAAACAAGCAATCTTGCTGCAGAACAACAATTTAATAACGAAGCTGATTTTTATTCTCCTCAAAATGATGTTGCATCACAAGAAGATTCAATGGTAATTTCTGAAGGTAGAGGTGGGTTGATTGAAGATTATTATTATTATAACAACCCAGAGTTGATTGAAGCCGCAATTGATTATTTTGTCAATTTAGAAATAGTAACAAATTTCCTAAATAATAATGATATTGAATTTTATGGTTATTCTTATGATGAATCTATTGTCTATTTATGGGGAAATAACTATGAAAATTATGATATTTGGATGAATGTAATTCTCAATGTCAAGAATATTGATGAGGATAACTGGACCTTTGAAGTACAAGAAATTTCTAGTTCTAGCCTATTTGGTAAACCTAAAAATACATTCACAGAGATGCATGATTTGGTAAAAATAACAAATGAATTCATTGAATTCGTAGATAAGGTTGTAAATTACACATCATATGAGGTTCTGTTTTATTACGGTGATCAAAGTCAAGATGAATATATTTTCAAAATGAGGTATTCACCACTATATTATTTCTTTGATTATCCGATTGAAATTGGAGATGAAATCGGTTCTGGTTCAGATGGGTCAGATCTACTTGGACTAAATCAAGATGATGATTTGGTAAGCGAACCCTATTATTTATTCTACGACGAATGGATAGAATTTGAAGTTTCTGACCTTGATGCAACTATAAAAAATATTTGGGGTCCTAATTCAGCTTTGTTATCTGCAAATGAAGCAATGGCTTTAGTGCTTCAAAATGCAGAAATCCAATCATGGTTAAATGAAATAACTATTTTCAATAATTATACATATTATGATGGATATGGTAATTGGTGGATTTCATTATATGATTTAGATGATTATTACAATTATGCCTATGCACGCCTTAATGATAGAACAGAAACCTTAGATGAGATTTTTACAATTTTATCAGTGTCTGCAACAATGAATGAATCGCAATTGCATGAAATCATCAGTAATTTGCAAACTACAAAATTATTTTTTGATGAAGTTGATAATTATGAATATTATTTTTACTATGATCATTATGGAGTTTGGTATTTTTCATATTATGACCCAGATAATTACTATAATTACTTGTGGGGTTCCATTAATGATAATGATGGATCAATCGTTAATATTCAAGTGAAAATATACAAAGAACCAAGATTAAGTGAACATAAAGTCATCGAATTTTTAGGAGATAGTGGTGTAGATGATTTTAAGAACCTTTATCCGGATGTTGTAATTTCTGTATATTACAATGGATATGATACGTGGTATATTTATGGATATTCAATGATTTTAGTTGAGGCCTGGTTCTGGGCACAGATTGATGATAATTCCGGAGATTTAATCGAATATACTGAAAATCATCCGATAAATTTACCAGAATTGACTGTTGATGAAATAATATCTATTGCACATACAACTGATGAATACAAGGAAATTAAGGACTTAACCGATATTTCATACGAATATTACTATTATTATGATGGAAATTGGTATTATTACATGCAAGGAACTGATGATGAAACTTTTTATTGGTTAAGTATTACTATAAATGATAATACTGGGGAAATTGAAGAAATATGGTTTTCATCTTGGCTTTATAATACTCATGCTTACCAAGAACCAGATTATAATGAGAAAGATGAAACTGTAATTATAGAAGCTACAGGATAATTACATTAGTCATTTGTAGAATTATTAAAAATCTTAATTGTTAAATACTGGACAAATCAATTTAAACAAATTCTTGTTCGATCATAACTAGACTATATGCGGCAATAAATTTGATTCGATTTTTACCCAATTTCACTTTATCTTCAAATGTAACTCCTTCTTTATCTAAATGTAATAATCTGCAATCGGTGAATTTTTCTATTTTATCACCCTTTCTGTAAAATATACTTACATCCCTTTTAACTCTTTCCTGAAAGATCTCTAAATGCTTTGACATTGAATATGTATTAATTTCTTTAGTCAAATATTTTGGGTATACTTGATAGTAAATGTGTGAATTTCTTTGAGAAATTTGTCCCATTAATAGATCCTAAATGTTCAGACAAATCTCTGTATATTTCTTACTCATTAAATCGATATTTTCAAGTCTCAGATCTTACTGAACTATTATAGTTAAATATCTTTTAACAAATATTTTTTCCAATGTGTCAATTGATAATGAGAATTGATAGGGTAAATGAACAGACCTTTAACCATAATGATGTAAGCGCGACCAGAAATTTGTGATTTCTTCAGTCTGACAAATTACTCATTCGTAAATCTCTTAATTACTATCTCTCTATTTAAATTAAATGGAAGGTTTTGGATTTTATAAAATTAAAGAGAAAAGTCGGGGACCTCCAATAATTGAAAAGAAGTCTAAATTTATCGCTACTGCTGTCCCTGTGAGATCAATTAGTGAAATAGAGGAAGCGGTTAAAGAGATTAAAAAAGAAATGAAAAAAGCAACACATAATGCATTTGCTTATCGCATTGTTGATGAAAACGGCATATCTGAAGACTGGGATGATGATGGAGAAGTGAAAGGCTGTGCGGGTAAACCAATACTTAACATTCTGCAAGGTTTTAGTGTTTTCAATACCTTACTAATAGTAACTCGATACTATGGGAGAATCCATCTTGGTCCTGCAGGATTAATCAGACAATATAGTAATACTGCCAAAGATTTAATTGAGAGAGTTGGATTGAAAGAACTCAATGAGAACTAATAATTTGCAAAGCCAAATATGGGATAATGCAAAAATTGAATAAATAGAAAATGCTTTATTATATGTGGAAAACGAATCACACATATAAAATTTGGCATATTTACGAGCCAGAAACTAATTTTGGCTCTTTTTGACTGTAGGAATATTCAAGAATTTCAGTTATATTTTCTCGTCGCCTAGTCCATGTATTTTTGTGGTTTAATTCTTTAAGTATTGGAGTTATCTCATCCTTAACAACTTTGTTAATGGATTGCTGTAAATCAAAATCGGAATGTAATTCAGACATAACTAATATATTTACGAATTTGTTAAAATATGACGATACTACTGGGATAATATCTATGTAATGCAGCTAATATTTCTTGAATTTGTTTTTTCTCCAATGTGTCATCGGTTTTTTAAATTAAATACATTCTTATTTTATTTCTAATTTGGATCAGAGAATTGATTTAATTCTGTAATGATTAAATGAATTTTTTAACAAAAAAATCCAAGTCTAACTAACTGGTCAGGTTAATTAGACGAGGGGGACTGGATTGGTGAAAAACTTAGAAAACTAAGAAGCTGAAATTGATTTTGTTTCCTTTGATTTGAAAAAGTCTTCAATTATTGAGTTGAGATTTTGTGTTCGACGTTTTCTCATTTTCATCTGTACAATATCTTCCATAATTGGCGAAAACTCATCCTTTATACCATCATTTAGGTACTCATGGAAATCAAAATTAGCGGGTAATTCCGACATAACTATATTATACATTGTTAAATTGATATAATCCGGTACTACTACGATAACATCCTCGTATATTGATTATGATGATTGATTAATAAAGTTGATTGAGATTAAAGAGGATTGAAGAACTAGAACATCAGATTACAATCTTTCCACACTATTCTTCGATCATGACAAAATCTGTCATGATAGTTAAAAGGCTTAGCAGCCTTTCAACTTGGGTGACGGATAAGTGAACGTCACACCGATTTATGTAATTTTGGAGGTGATGGTTTTTTATTGAAATTTAGGAAGCGATTATTTATCTCTTCAAAAATATTTTTACATCCTAAACTAAACATTTAGGTAGCTGAAGTCGATAAACATTACTAGATATCAAATATGGTATTAATACTTCTGAATTTAGATATCACTAATCTCTCACATATTAGTATGATAATTAACTACGTCGATTGGTAGATTTTGGTAAATATTTCTTCATCTCTCAACAACAGTTTCAATATCCATTAAACCCACAAAATGTTTTACCAACAAAGATTTAATGAAGTTGTAAAGAATTGATTAAATAATCCGAATGTTAGTGGAAAGTTATATTATTAGAGAAAATGATTGTTATTTATGTCTGAAGAAGAAAAGAAAGCATTACCAAAAGATGTACTCGAAGAAGTAGAGAAAGCAGAACACCCCGAAACAGGTCATGATGTTTCTGAAATAGCTGAGTCATTGGAAGGAAAGATTCCTACCAAGAAGAAAGAAGAAGATTAATTGATCAATTATAAAAGCCATTAAAGTAAAACTTACTCAAATAATTAGACAGATCTGTACAAGAATCCTCGATATTTATATTTATATATTTCACGAAAGTATACAAATTTGGAACTGTATGGGGAATAGGTTCAATGTTAAATTATCCACCTTTTTCATAATTCTGATTTTAAGTAGTTCAGTTATGGTTTTAAGCAGACCTCACAATACTTTGGATCAGCAACCAACCCCATTATTAATAGAACAAAGTGGTTTAGTCACTCGTGAAAAGATATATATTAACAGCAATGACGATTTTCAGGAGTTTCCTGGATCTGGAACAAAAGAAGATCCATATATCATTGCTGGATTCGAAATCAGTTCACCAGTATCCGATGATTATGATTTGATAAAAATTGAAGGCACAGATGTTTATTTCATTATCGAGAATAATATTTTGACCGGAAATGATCAGAATTCAGGATCTGGAATTATTATAGTTTCAGCCTTGAATGGTTTAGTTCGATATAATGAGGTACGAGATAATTCTAACTGGGGTATTTTAATTGCTGGTTCTGAAGATATAATTGTTGAGCATAATTTGGTTTTTAGCAATATGCATCAGGGATTGGAGCTCCTTAGTTCTAATAATAATATAATCCGTCATAATACTATTTCTAATAATCAGATACACGGAATAGCTAGTTATTTCTCTGAAAAAAATGATATTATTAATAATACAGTTAGTTTCAATTCACAAGGCGGGATCCATGTCGAAGAGGGTATTTCACATATTATTAATAGAAATTTAGTGGATTCCAATAATGGAGTTGGAATATGGCTTGGAGGTGCAATATCAAACATCATAGAATTGAATGAAATATCATCAAATTCAGCAGGTATAATGTTCAGAGATCAAACACAATTAGGGAATAATCCATCTGATGACAATTATATTCTCAATAATTTAATCTTTGATAATACTCGTGGCATTACGAGTTCAAATGGAAGTAATAATACATTTTCCGGAAATTTAATTCATGGCAATGATGGACATGGTTTCGATTTTAATGGAGGAGAAAATAATATTATTACTAATAACATTATATCAAATAATGAATATGGGTACAGAAGTACTGGATCTGTAATTCAAAATGTAATAAATTGTAATATATTTGATTTTAATCGTGGATACGGAGTTTTCATTGATAAAAATCCTGAATACGAAATTATTGTAAGAAATGATTTTCTGAATAATCAAAATAAACCTCAGGCAAATGATAATGGGTTTTCTAATAAGTTTGAATATAATTATTGGGATGAAATTGGAAACCAAGATCAAAATAATGATGGGATAAATGATATTCAATATTTAATTAGTGGAGATGCAAACAATGCAGATTCTCTATCAATACCCATAAGAAATATGGGTCAAAGTAATGTGAATTTGGATTGTAATTTTGGTTTAAATTTAGCAACTGGATATTTAAATAGTCAAAATGCCATTAAACCTGAATTGAAATTCCCCGTGTCCAATTCCCTTTTCATTATTTTCCCAGTTCTTATAATATTTGGAATAAGCATTGCAATATTATTTAGGCGAAAATCTGATTTTTAATTCTTTTTGGTTTTTGTTCTTGGTGTATCGATTAATGATTTAACATACTAAGCCTTCTAATTTCCATCTCAATTGATCGCTTAAGTTCCACATCATATTCCATCGGTAACTCTCGAGTAAATTCATCAAAGAAACCCATTACCACTAACGCAAGAGCTTCATCTTCTGGAATGCCACGACTCATTAAATAGAAGAGTGTGTCAGAATTGATTTTGCCCACTGTGACTTCATGGGTGATTGTAGCATCACCCCTCTGAATTTATCGGTGCAGTTGACATAATATTTTCGCGTGTAAATTAAATGTCAGTACCTGTATTTACAAGCAAAGATATCCTGTCAGCAATCTCCTCAGGACAATTCTCTTGTAAAAAGTGTTTCCCCTCGACTTGGTGAATTTCTGTCTTAAGATTTAGAGCTTTTTTGATATCAGCCCCTTGAACATCAATCTTTAGTTCGGAATCATGTTTTCCCCAAATAATCTGCGCAGGGAATTTTCGATCTTTCAGTGGGGCTAGGATTCGTTCTTCAAACTCTTCTGTCGTTTCGAATCTACTCATTATTTTTCTAAATGCACTGCCACCATCAGTTCTTGTTAGGAGTTTACCATATGCACGAATTTCAGAGTAGCTAGGACCCTTTAGTACCCTCTTCCAACGGAAGAATGGAAAAATGAAAGGTGTATTCATTTGAAGAACCCATAGACGACCCAATAATGGTACACTGAATGGCCTCATTACTATAGGTTTGGAGAATTTCGAAACATTAACCAGAGTATTCAACACAGTGAGTGATAAAATTCGTTCTGGGATTCTACGGATGAGATCAAACCCAATTGGTCCACCAAGATCGTGCAGAACTAAATGAAAAGACTCAATTTCAGCCGCATTTATAGCCTTCTCCAACCAAGCTGATAATCCCGTCCAAGTGTAATCAAATTCTTTTGACGTTCAGAAAAACCGAGACCTGGAAAATCCATAACTACACCCTCAAGACCATTATTCGCCAATTCAGGCAGAATTTTCCGATAAAGATAAGCCGATGTTGGTACCCCGTGAAGACATAGAACTGTAGGACCAGTACCTTCTCGCCAAATACGAGTAGAAGAAGTTCCAGGAACATCCAGCTCCTGTCCCTTTGCAGACCATTCTTCAATTATGGTGCGAGTATTTTTCTTTTCCTTTGAACTCATAGAAATGAAATAGTGGTAGTAATTTGTAAAGATTATTATTAAGGAATTCATTTAATCTTGAGTTGATAAAAATATTATCCACCTATTTGAATATAGTCAGACAATCAGAGCTTTTCAATAGTAATTGTCAAATTACATAAATGATGGCATAACTTCTTTTGAAAACTGTCTTAAGAGATTCATAGTATTTTCATCGCGTCCAAATGAAGGTAAGAAGTACTTGTCACCATTTTCTTGTGCTGCCTCTATCGCCTTCATGAATGAATTTATCTCAGTTACAGGTGGCCCCATCATAGTCCCAGACATGAAACCTATTTTATCCGCACGATTATACTTCCTAGCAGAATCTAATACTCTTTGTCTTCCTTCTGCAGCTTTTTCAAGACCACCCCATGTAGGAACAAATACGATATCACCATACCTTCCCGCAAGGTTTAACATTCGATTTCCTACACCCCCAAATAAAAGTGGGGGATAAGGTTTTTGCACAGGTTTAGGTTCTACAACTGCGTTTTTTGCGGTATAATACGCCCCCTCAAAGGATACTTCATCCTCAGTCCATAATTTCAGCATAAGCTCTAACCCCTCTTTTGTTTTGTCAACTCGCACTTTATTTGAATCCCATACGCTAAAGCCATCAAACTCCTCTTGAGCCCATCCTGCACCTACACCAAAAATTACTCGTCCGTTTGAGAGATTATCAATTGTAGCAACCATCTTGGCCATCATAGCTGGAGGCCGAAATGGAATCGGAGTAACTAAAGTTCCTAATTTGATTTGTTCAGTTTTTGCTAGAAGATAAGATATGGTCATCCAAGTTTCGAATGTAACAAAACGATCAGGACGATTTATTCTACCATCCATGGTACCCCACATGTAATGATCAGGCATTAATGCACCATCAAATCCAAGCTTATCAGCTTCCAGTATTATCTGTTTGATATGTTTGTAATCAGCGTCCCAATTTCCAAGTCCGCCCAAAAAAAACTTCATAACAGCGTAATTAAGGAAGATTATAAAAATACTACATCATAGGAAAATCTGATTTGATGTACTAGTGTGTAAAAATATCGGAAGTTAAAAACGAATTGTAGATACTGGCGAATTATCCAACTGAACCTTCCATTTCCATTTCAACTAAACGATTAAGTTCCACGACATATTCCATGGGTAATTCTTTGATAAATTCATCAAAGAAACCCATCTTGCTAGTCGCTCTTTGTTAAATAGTGACTGAAATCCTGTCCCCACTAAGCAAATAAAAGAAAAAATAAAAGAAAAAGTATAACAATAATAAATACAATACCCAAAAGCATGGTCATTAAGGCAACAAGAACACCCAGCAATAAGATAGGTATGAAACCTCGATCGGTGTAAATTGAAACATTGTAAATGAAACTGAACAGGTAAAGATAAGGAAAGACAATTGTTAAAAGATTTATGAATGAATAATCCGAATTAAAATAAGCAAGTGTGGTTCCAATAGCAATCCAATTAGAACTATAACAAGCAAGTCTGAAAATTTCTCCCGATTTATGATCGGCATTAACTATAGTTAAGACTCCAGCATAACTCCAAGAAATGATATGTAGGGAGAATAAAAGAAATAAAAGTTGTAAACCCGTAATCATCAATAAGAATTCAATTCTTCGACCTGATAAATTAAATTCAAATCTATTGAAGATGAAAAATGTAATCATGTAATAATAATTAAAACTAAATAAAATCATTGCATTGAAATTCCCAGTTGTATCTTGGCCTATAAATTTAATTGTGGATTTATCAAAAACTATTGGGGCTAGTAATTTTTTGTACAAAGGGATAACTGTTGTATCCGATGTTTCTTGATCAAAAGATATACTAGGAGCATAATTTGTGTGAATGGACTGCGAATTTATACTAGGTGTAGATTTATCAATTGATTTTGTTCCACACTCTCCACAAAAATCATCGTCAGCAGATAGTTTGTTTCCACAATTATTACAAGACTCGTTCAATTTCTACAAACCCGCTCCCTTCAAAAATACTAAATCAATAAATAAATTATTAAGATTAACCTTTGACATGTAATTATTTATTGAGACAAATTATTTAAAGTGGGCATGGACTTTAGATTCCAAAGTTCTTTTGTAAGATAAATCTTAGATCATGAATTAGTATCATAACAATTCAAGGTTGTATCTAGAGACCGTATAATGCGTTTGATGAATTAACCTACTGATCCTTCCATTTCCATCTCAATTAATCGATTAAGTTCCACCGCATATTCCATCGGTAATTCTTTTGTAAATTCATCAAAGAAACCCATCACCACTAACGCAAGAGCTTCATTTTCCGGAATTCCACGACTCATAAGATAGAAGAGTGTGTCAGAATTGATTTTGCCCACTGTGGCTTCATGGGTGATTGTAGCATCATCTCTTTGAATTTCCTGATAAGGGAAAGTATCTGTTCTTGATTCGTCATCAATTAATAACGCATCACAGATAACGTTTGAAATCACATTCTTAGCAGTTGGAGATACCTGTACAAGTCCACGGTAGGTAGTTTTACCAGTACCTTTTGAAATAGATTTTGCTGTAATTTTCGAATGAGTATTTGATGCAAGATGGATCATTTTAGCTCCAGTGTCCTGGTGTTGACCATCATTAGCATAAGCTATTGATAACATATCTCCTTTAGCACCTTCACCCAACAAATAAATAGACGGGTATTTCATGGTTAACTTGGAACCAATATTGCCATCCACCCATTCAACTAGTGAATTTGCATATGCATGAGCCCGTTTTGTGACTAAATTATATACGTTATTGGACCAATTTTGTATAGTAGTATAACGAATATGTGCACCTGGAAGTGCGATTAATTCGACAACTGCGGAATGTAGTGAATCAGTGGTATATGTTGGAGCTGTACAACCTTCAATATAATGAACCTCAGAGCCAGGTTCGGCAATAATCAAAGTTCTTTCAAATTGACCTGCATTCTTAGTATTAATTCTGAAATATGCCTGGATTGGAATATCAACTTTCACACCTTCAGGAATTATTACAAAAGAACCTCCAGACCATACAGCTGAGTTAAGAGCTGCGAATTTATTGTCATCTGGTGGGACAACTGTTCCAAAATACTTCTTGAAATATTCTTCATGATCTCTTAGAGCAGTATCGGTATCAACGAAAACTACACCTTGTTTTTCAAGATCTTCTCGTAATTTGTGGTATACGGTTTCACTATCGTATTGAGCCCCAACACCAGCCAAGAACTGCTTTTCGGCTTCAGGAATTCCCAATCTATCGAAAGTTTTTTTAATTTCTTCTGGTACATCATCCCAATCAGTCTCAGGCCGATCTGAATAACTCACATAATAACGGATCTTTTGAAAATCCATTTCTCGAAGTAGATCATCTCCCCATTCGGGGTTTGGAAATTCAAAAAATTTCTTAAGTGCATCTAATCTGAACTCAAGCATCCATTTTGGTTCATTCTTAATTGCAGAAATCTGTTTTACTGTTTCTTCAGTCAGCCCATAATCTGTAGCGACCTTATAATTCTCAGGATCAGACCAACCAGCCTTGTATTCGATATCAATATTACTTTTTGCCATATCAGATCACTCTTTAAGATTAGTGTACAACTAATCTTGTCTACATATCTAGTATCTTAGTTAATGAATATAAACTAAAAGTTCATTCCAATTGACTAACAACTAGAGACCATCTAATAAAAACCATTTAGACAGGTCCAATATCAATTATTCGTTTTTTAATGATAATTGATATACCAAATTTTGATATTATCTCGAAATTTGATATTGATAATATAATTCAATATTCTACAAGACAATAACAACTACACCACTCACACATAAAAGTATACCCAAGAACTGAGTTTTCTTGATATCCTCTATTCCACTGAAATAACCTATAAATGCAGCGATGATAGGATTAGTGCTGGAAATTGGTGTTGTAACTGCAGCTCCAATACGCTGAACTGCGATAAAGAAAACGCTTGCGCCAATACTATCTCCAAGAAGTCCCGAAATTCCCAGGTATTTGATTGATTTATTGCGTTCCTCTTTTGTACGTGCTTCTTGGCCATTTTCTTGATTAGAACGCCTTCTAAGGAAGTAATACAATAAGAGAGCCTCCAATCCCAATATAGTATTCCGAATACCCAGTAATCCCAGTCCATCAGTGCCATCAACATCTAGAATTTTTTTAATGAAATAAACAGATGTACCCCAACCAAAGGCAGCAGACACACCAAAAATAAGAGCACCCTTGGAAAAAGAAGTGNNATGANNNATTACTGGTTACCAACATAATTCCTAAAACAATTATTATCGTGCCAACAAATATAAGAATTCCAATTACTTCTGTACCGGTAATTATGAGAATGATTGACGTGAACAGTGGATAAATTGATGATACAGGTAGAATCTCGTTTACTTTATATTTCTTTAATCCAGTAATAAACATAGCATCTCCAAAAAGAACCAGTATTGAGCTAATGACAACATATGCGAACGTGCTTTCTTGAAAATAGATCGAAAATCCATCTATTCCCTTCCAAATTAAAACAATTAGAAGTAGAGGTGGTATAGCAAAAATTGATCTGATGATAATTGCCTGAATAGGATCCTGTTTGATTAACCCAAATTTCAATACGTGAGAATTCAATCCCCAAGTAACTGATGCAAACATGGCTAATCCAATACTAAAATACGGATCAATCATCGAGAACAAATCCGTAATTTCACATCTCTACTTAAAGAAATATTTGATATCCATGAGTTTTCACCATAATCGTTTTCTCAAAAGTGCAAACTGATCAATTGATTCAGTCATTGTGAATTGAGAGATTGGGGTCAATGAGCTGTATGAAATTAACCAGTATGGAAGTATAATGATAGTAACATGGTTCTATTCAATCTGATGATATTGCATATGATAACAAGTATACATCCAGTATAGACTTATCATACACTTACGGGTGTAAAAATATAAATTATATACCTAATTTAGTTTCATAGGTTAAAGTACAATATTCAATAGTTTATGTATTGTAGATGAAGTTTGACGATTATTATATATCATATTCTATAATACTACTATGGTGGTACTCTATGATGATTACGAATACTGAAATTCAACATCTCTTTAATTATGAAAATTTTCAATGTGTGGAGAGATGTGTCAGTTTAGCACAACTATTCTTATCATCTTTTTTGAGTATATACTACCATGGTGGTACTATATGAACGGCTCAACAATAAAAAATCAAATCAAAACACAAATGAATGCTCACAACGTTGCGATATATTCTAAGGATATGAATATATTTCATCTTAATGTTCTAACTAATAATCATAAGGAGCAAAGACAAACAATTTTATTTCTCCATGGTTATCTCGGATCGGCACAAGATTACATTCCATTCTACGTTAAATTTAAAGATCAATATAATATTCTTGCAATTGATCTGAGAGGACATGGAGACTCTGAAAGTCCCAAGGGGAGCTGGACAATAGATGACATGGTCGATGATGTCTATCAGATTGTTAGATTAATTGTACCAGATAGTGGGAAAATGATAATTGTGGGTAATTCACTTTCAACCGCAATTACATTGAAATTTACCTCTGAATACCCTAATTTGGTTAAAAATATATTTTTAATCTCTCCAACTATGAAATTTCATCTCCCATTGATGGGAAGATTTGCCATTCAGCTCTTAAGAATAATCCCCAATAAATTAATAGCGTCATCAATGAGATGGGTAGATAGGTCGATTGATAGGCATATTAAATCAGGCCCAAAGAACGATTTTGCGCATCTAGCAATGGAGAAAATAATTCATGTTCCAGTATCTGCACACAAAAAAATTCTACGAGCGACGATACCATCATACAAAATTGATGCAAAAGAGCTACATATACCAATCATGATAATTGCGGGTGAAGATGACACCACAGTCCCATTTGATGATTCAGTTGATCTTAACTCAACTGCAGAGGATTCGTCAATTCTTATGTTAAAAGATACTAAACATCGCATTTTAGTTACAAGGACCGATCTTGTACTAGAAATATTTGAACAATGGGTAAATACTCAATCTGAATTGCTTACTGATGTCGGACATTATCACGAAGCCGAGTTGATAACTGACCATGATGGTCATAGAATGTTACCTGTGGATTGGATTACTTCAGATTGTGAAACAATACATTAGTAAAATTCAATGGGATATTAGCGACCTACAGCAAAAAAATCAAGGAATTAAAAATTGAAGAATATTTCAATCATGTAAAACAGTTCTTGGAAATTTAATTATTCTTGGCTACAAATCTAGTATCTTGACAATCATTATTGGACTAAATCAAACTTTATGTTAGATCGAATTCTAGACATTTGATTTCAAGGACTTAAACTACAATAATGTGGAAAATGTCCCGAATGAATTACGCAATTTAGTTCGATTTAATTATATTTTTGATGTTTTTATCTAAATAATTATCAACATTATCATTAATTGAATGGAAATTTTCGATTAATTAATCAAATAAATAAAACAAATATATATCAATAAGTGATCTGTCATAAATTGATACGTTATAGTAGCAATTACTTTTCAAAAAAATGCAGTAATTAATATAGTAATAATTTCCAATTGGCCCATGGGCAAGTCGAGCCGCTCTATCAAAAAGAAACAACCTACTAATGATAGTGACAAGAATATTAAAAATTACGCTGCGTACTCAAAGTCAGATTTATTGAAGAAGAAGTACAATGAATCCCAATCCCCTTCCCCTAATGGCAGAATATTAAGGTGGGTTGCAGTTGCGTCAACTGTATTTATCCTACTTTTGATCACAGGTGTATTTTCACCTGGATCAAATCCAGGTTCAAATGATTTCATTAACAATGAGGATTTACCAGTAAATACCTTTACTCAGGCTAATGGAGAGAAGATTTCTGTAGTTCTATATAGTTCACCAACTTGTGGTTGTTGTCATGAATATGTTGATTATTTAAATGAAAACGGATTTGACACATTTCAAAAACGGACGGAAGATTATCAAGTGATAAAAGATGAAAATTTAATTCCTGAAGAGCAACGTAGTTGTCATACTGCAATTATTGGAGATTATTTTATAGAAGGTCACATCCCACTATTAGTTGTTTATGATTTATTATCTAAAAATCCGGATATTGATGGGATTTCACTACCAGGAATGCCTTCGGGATCACCTGGGATGAGCGGTGAAAAGAATAGCGTATGGGTCATTTCTTCCCTTTTAAATGGACAAATTATCAATATATTTGCGAGTGTGTAAGACAGAATATGTTAGAAACTCGAAAATATTTTCTAATTTCGGTTGCTTTCATAACATTTCTAACTGTTGGAACTCTATATATTTCCAATATTGATAATTCAAATACTAATGTTCCGGTTGGAGGAAAGGATCGACCTTATTATTTTCGTATTGAATTATCTCAATGGACGATGAAAATTATTGATTTAAATCAAATTGAAGATTTAATGCTAGAAGGGAATTCAGCCAAAAAAGCTTTTTCTGTAGCAACTTACATTGATTCTATGGGAAAATTGGAAAAAGGGAGTCGGGTTTATTTTCAAATATATTCACTTGATGTTCAACATGGAATATCAATTAATGAGTTGAATATTTATATTTCAATACTTGAGTCAACAGATGACATCGATTCTACTATTCCAGAATTTTATGATTTTCAACTTCCTGAAACTGATACTTCTTTTACCGCCTACTGTCAAGTTTATTGCGGATTAGGTCATTCAAATATGAAATTCAGATTTGAAATTGGAAATGGAGATCCAAGTTATGGAAAAATATTCTTCAACGTATTCGTAATATTAATTGCAATTCTTGCAACCATATTTTCATATTTAATTTCATCTCCAATTAGAAGAAAAGTGTATCTTACATATCAAAGCAATGATAATTCGAAATTATTAAAATCTAGTTTGCAAATTTTTGATCTTTATGATATTTCAACGTTATCTGAAAAGGAACTAGTCGCTTTGCGACAGGGTTATTTTGATGTTGCAAAAGCAGGAGAATTACTGCACTCTTTCGAAGCTCAATCCTATGAAGATGTCAGATCGTCTATAATATTTAACAAACAAGAGGAAGCATGGGAATTGTTTGAATTCAGAAAATGAAGATTCTTCAACTCTTATGTTGAAAAATACTAAACATCGTATTTAAGTAATAAGGACTATCCTTATGTTAGAAATATTTGAACAATGAGTATGTATTCAATCTGAGCTGCCTACATGTGTTGAACATTATCCTGAGACTGATTTAAAAACTAATCGGGACGGTCATCGAATGATACCTAAAGAATGGATTGCCGTGGATTGTGGAATTAAACATTAGTTAATTTCTCTTACTTCTCCTGTTTAGTTTAACAAAAGCATTTAATCTAAAAAATTTAAATTAATCAAACTAATTTATCCATTACTTCTTTTAATGCCTCATTGGGTATTGATTTATCTATCCAGGGATACAGAATCGATTCTTCTTTGTCATTATGGGGTTTGAGAACTTTAAACAAATTTTCCTCCAAATGATTGACTTTATTGTTTCCATTATTAATCTCCGTTTGAATTTGATCAAGTATGGCTTTTATCATTACATGCTCTTCCCGCATTACAGCAGTTGGACCCTCGGTATGCATATTTTGTGCTTTTTCAAATATTGGAAATAATATTTCCTCTTCCCACACAATATGTTTTTCCAATCCAGCCCTAAATTCAGTAAATAGTGTTTTCGCCTTTTCTAAATCCTCATTTTTTTGAAATTTAAATTGTGTGAAGATCTCATCTAAACTATCATGATCATGAGACATGAACTCCATAACGTTTGACATATTTTTCAATTTACTATATATTTTAAAGTATTTTGATAATTCATTGATGATTTAACTGATAGTAGTTTATATTTAATTTAATTTATAATTCCGATTTTTTAACTATCGGTTGGTAGTATTATATATCCATTTTACATTGGAGGGATATGACTTGGATTGAAACTATTGAACCCAGAGATGCAGAAGGCAGATTAAAAAAACTATACGACCAAGTTGTTGACCCGACAGGTCACGTTGATAACATACTAACAGCCCATAGTTTGAGACCACGAACTTTACATGCTCATCTTTGGTTATACAAAGCCACAATGCATACTAAACCAAATGAATTGACTAATCGAGAACGAGAACTTGTAGCAACCTGTATTTCAAGAAGTAATAAATGTAAATATTGTATAAAACATCACCAAGCAGGATTAACTAAAATCGTTGGAGATGAAGATCTAGCAGAAGAACTATCAAAGGCTTCAGTTAATGAATTAAAATCGGAATTCATAACTAATCGTGAAAGGGTTTTTTGTAATTATGCTGTTAAATTAACACTTACTCCTGGCGAAATGAAAGAATCAGATTTAGAGCCCTTAAGACAAGTAGGTTTGTCAGATTATGGTATTCTAGACCTAAATCAAATCGTAGCCTATTTTGCTTATGCAAATAGAACCGTAAATGGATTGGGTGTAGATGTGGTGGGGGATGTGTTAGGATTACATCCTTCAGAAGATACAGAAGGATTTGGCCATTCTTGATTTAACCGGTGCATATTGGAAATGGCATTTAATTTATACCTTTAATTATTACTAAGAAATAAATTACTACTTCATGTTAAATACCCCCACAACCAATGAACGAATTGTACCCAACAAAAAAAGGAAAAGCAAATGTATATGTTTATTACTTAAATTGTTATTCAAATTATAATGAAAATTTCAAAACAGAGATTCACATTTTTCATTACAATTTTTCTAATGAGTGTTTTAACTTCGTCGCTAATTATACTAATTCGAAAGTTATAGACCCTACGGGCTAACGGTTAATTAAAATTAACAGCTTCAAGAGTCGAAACTCTATGGACGTAGCCCGCGCCCTCTATCCTGTCCCATATATTCAATCTTACGATTGTATATGTTTCAGGATTCCTTTTGATCAAATCATATACATAATCAACAACTTTGCTAGTTTTGTTGATATATAATGGATCTAGATGACCTTCCGAGGAGAGTTTAGCTCAACAGATTTTACAATTACGACACATTATACCTGTAACGGAAACCGTTAATGTATGGTATTAGCCTTTTATGGCACCAGGTTTTTTACTGATTTTAACAATCAGATGTTTTGGTTAATAATATATAGTGTTGGATTAGTATATAACTACGGAAATTTGAGATCAGGATTTTGTTTGAAATTTGCATATTTGAATACAATGGCCAAATTCGAACTGTTGATTATTTAACCTATTAATGCAGATAAGTCCTGAAAATTATTGACAATTTTAACTCCACACTTTTCCGATGAAATATAAGAAATAAACAAACTATAAATCAATTGAAGAATGGATCATCGACAAAAATTAAGTTAAGTTTGTTGTTTTGTCTCATATTTTCACATTTTTTACTGATGTCGAGTTTGACATCCGATGAAACTAAATTTACATGATTACTGTTGAAATTATGGATATTCCCAAACAGGAAATTATTGACCGTTGGTCAAATCTTCAAAGTAAATTAGTCGCAAATAACATAGATGCTATGATAATACCACTTGGAGTCAACTTTCTGTATTATTTCAAGAAAGAGGATAAACCGTCTGAAAGATTAACAATTGGAGTAATTCCCAAAGAGGATAAACCATTTATCATAACTCCTTCATTTGAAAAATCAAATGTTGAAAGAAGTACAGGATTAGATGATATTGTAGTTTGGGAAGAAACTGAATCTCCATACAAAAAAACTGCGAAAGAATTCAATGATCGTGGAATTGGAAATAATGTATTTGTCGACCCTCATCTTTGGTTTGTGGAAGTAGAAAAATTAAACAAAGCAGGAAAATTCAATATAGCATCGGCTCATGAGTTAATCTATGAACAACGATCAATTAAATCTGAGTGGGAAATAAAACAACTCCAATCAGCTGCAAAAGCCTCTTCTAGCGGAATTTTAAATGCGATACCACAACTCAAGGTTGGAATGACAGAAAAAGAATACCTTAAAATTGTACAGACAGAGATGAGTGTTCTATCAGGGTCCAGTTTGGCATTCGGGTTAATTCAATTCGGTGAGAACTCTGCGATCCCTCACGGCATGCCAAGTGAAAAAAAATTACAGAATGATTCGGTGGTGTTAATGGACTGCGGAACTCCTGTAAATGGGTATCAAGGAGATATTACAATTACCATTCCTTTTGGTAAACCTACTGATTTCGAAAAAATATATGAAATTGTTTTTGAAGCGAATAGGGCAGCATTCGATTCTGACAAAGAGGAAATGATTCCAGCAGAATTAGATGCAGTTGCAAGAAATTATATAACAAAGAAGGGATATGGAGATTATTTTACACATAGATTAGGCCATGGTTTGGGTTTGGAAGTTCATGAGACCCCGTATATCGTTGCAACAAATAAAACTCCTCTGGTAAGTGGTAATTGCCATACTATTGAACCAGGTATATACAGACCGGGTAAATTTGGTATAAGAATTGAGGATGATGTGCTGGTAACTAAAAATGGTGCTAAGTTATTGTTTGAAACACCTAGACATAATTTTTAACTATTTCATATAAATCCATTTTTTCTTTTCGTGTGAATCACGAATTGCTTTCATACATTTTTGAATTTTTAATCCATCCTTAAAATTAGGATGAGGTGAACTCCCTCGAGCCACTCCATGCGCAAAATCACTTAATAAAGAAGTAAAAGCAGGTATCAAATAATGTTCTCCATTAGTTCTAGGCATCAGAAACTTATTTAAAGTTGGAATATGTTTCAACTCCTTATCCTCGCCAATCTTTCCTCCGATAATTTGATTATTTTCAAGTAATATTAAAGACCCTTCACTGCCATAAGCTTCAATCCTAGATCCTTTGCCGAATGGAGAGGTACTACTAATTTTCATTGAACACAAAATCTCATTTCCTACATCAAATTGACATTGAAATGCATCATCAGCGGTTACAGATCCCATTTTACCAGTTTGTTTGTTAAGCCTCTTTTTAATGTGAATAGATGTTTTACCTGATACTCCCTTAATGTCATCAAAAATTTGATAGAGATAATCAATGTAATGAGATCCCAAAGCGCTAAGAATTCCGCCGCCTTGGTTTTTTTCTGACCA
>MDVR01000020.1 GCA_001940725.1 Candidatus Heimdallarchaeota archaeon LC_2
ATGGTGGATTTTCACCAGAAGCTGGTAAATTCATTGGGGCTGGACTCGCTGTAGGACTTGCTGGTTTCGGGTCATCCATAGGTATGGGTTCTGCTGCATCTGCAGCAATAGGAGCCATTTCAGAAGATGAGAAAATGTTCGGAACTGCACTTATTTTCGTAGTGTTAATCGAAGCAGTAGCAATTTATGGACTATTAGTAGCCCTACTACTTATCTTTGCAGTTTAAACTTAAATCGAATTTATTAAATCAAATATCATACAATATCAATACAATCAGTAAATATCATTGTAGCGTTTCTCAATACTTGAATATTGCTCAATTGTAATTATATCCATATCTTCTTGACTTGAATTTATTCTAATTGCTTCTTGTTTAGCTGGAATACCTATTTTGTTTGCGACAATTATTGCACCTGTTAACCCAGCATTCTTTATCAATCGTTCAACGTTATGTATTTGAGGTACTGACAACATGCGTTTTGAATCAAAGAAAAATATTCCAACAGAATTTGTATCATTTAATTCTAATATAAAATGAATATAGTCCCTCTTTGTACCTGATTTAACTTCAAGTCCATAGCTAGGTTTAATCGAAGATTCTCTTTCTAGTTGTTCTATTACAGTTAGGAACTTTTTTGGTGATCTAACCAACCTACACTTATCAAGTTGAGTTATATCAACCCTTTTAGCACCATTGTATCTCCCAATAGGAGCACCAAGTTCTTTGACTTTAGAGAATTGATATTGAAGCAACTTTGTAAGGGCTTCTACTTCTTGTCTTTCATTCATTTCTGAAGCAATATCCGAAGATATCAAATAATCATCACTTATATTCATTGTAACCACCAAGAATCAAACAATTGATCTATAATCGCGCTTGCATACTTATATTATAGTTTATTGTAAGCTAAACGCAAAGTATCAATTAAACGCAATAATTACTAATTCAAAAATAAAGTGCTTATGTTTAGCGGTTGAAATAATTGAGTTAATATGAGGTCTCATCAATTGAAGGCTCGGAACTATCAATAAAACGATCTTCGGCAAATTTTCTAATCCATTGGCTATCACCAACATCTGAGAAAACACGTATCATAACATATCGTTCTCGATTAGCATCAACTTGTGAAATAAATGATCTGAAGTATGCAGTATTATTCATTGCTTCTTGTAAAGTATACGATTTTTTCTTTGGAGAGAAGGTATTTTTTGCATCCCAAATGAAGATATTTCCGACCTCAAATTCTTTGCTATCAATAGTACTCATAGGATAAGTATTGGTAATGTAAAGATTTGGGGATGGAATATTTCGATGCTTTGCTTCAATTTCAACATGCTTAATAAATTGACCATAAGCAATTGTTTTTGCATCATCTTCAAGATTTCCACTAATTCCTTTGACATTTGATTCAGGTAAAGTTGATTCCCAAACAAGTTTAGGCAAATCCCTAGATAATAGTCTCTTAGTGTAATCTTTGGCTTGATTCATTTCAGGGTCTTTGGAAGCCATTATTTCTCCAATTAAAGTATATTCGTTAAGCCATTGATACTCTTCTAAGTTCTTTGTACGTTCAGCTAGATTCAAATGATCCTTTGCAGAATCCAATAATTTCCTAATTAGGATGTCTGCAGCGGCAGAGGCTTTATGGAAATATACGCCTCTGTACATATAAAATCTACCTAACAATGATTGAAATATATCCTCTAACACTTTCAAATTATAATGTAAGGATGGAACATTTTCATGGTCCTCAATTAATGCATTACTTATTAGGCGTTTAGATGCAATAGAACCAAAATGAGATGTACCTGCATAATAAGCGTCTCGGAGCATGAAGTCCATTCTGTCTGCCCCTAAAGCACCTTGGGTAATTGCCTGCATCACACGATCTTTTCCTTGCCATAGATCACTCAACTCTGTTGTTGAAACACCACAATCCTCGATATATGGTAATAGGAAATCACTCTCAATAATTTTAAACCTGTGTAAATCATGTCCGTGTGGACTGTTAGGATAGAGATCTCTATAGACAGTATCATCAAATGCATGTGAAAAAGGACCATGACCAACATCATGCAATAATCCTGCTAATCTTGCTAATTGTACTTTATGATTCAACTCAGATTTCTTATGCTCGCCATAGACTTGTTTGGCATATTCACCCGCTAAGTGCATAACACCCATAGCGTGAGCAATTCTAGAATGTTGAGCTCCAGGAAAAACTAGCCTTACACCTGAAAGTTGCGATATCCACCGTAACCTCTGTAAATAAGTCGAATCTATTAAATTTAATTCTACCTTGTTAACTGTTATGTAGTTATGGACTGGATCTCTGATTGCAAAAGTTTTTTCCATAATAGGTAAATGAATTATGTCTTATTGAAGATTTATAAAACGCAACTGTAACTTCATTCAAAAAAGTTTATTTTTCCGTCTCATAATATTAAGATTTATTCGGACCCTCGTTTTCTTTTAATTATTCTTTTACCCATAAACATCCAAATATCAACATTATCTCCACTGGCTAATTTTCCTCCAATTTCATCATAATTTGGTATTAAAGTGTCATAAGTTTCATAGCTCTCATTATCCATTAGTTGAATTGTGTCGGAACCAAGTGATAAGACTTGAGCTGTTGATTTATTGATTATTGGGCTCTTTAATTTATCATCACCTGGAAATACTAGACTTTTCTTATTTCCCGTTTCGATGTTCTCAACCGCAATTCTAGCTTTCGCGTGTCCATGTTTTCCTGCTTTTGATTTTTCTATCCCTTTTACAAGGTACACATCGCCTTCGTAAACAATATGGGTTCCAGGTTTGCAATGACTAGCTTTTACAGGCTTTGTATCACTTTCTGACATATAATTCGTATTATTTTTAGCTTAAATAAATGGATTTGCTTTATTTTCTTGTTCAAATATTAAAATCCGATATCGTTTTTGACTTTAATAATCTAAAACGTAAAAGATCATACATTTTTCCATTATAAGATAATTTCAAGAATTGTATATACAATTTGATTGATATCGATGACATTATATTATTATAATTTGACTTTGGACTAGAGATGAGTGAATTATCCTCAACTAGATTAGACTATAGAGAGCCAAGAACCATTTGGGTTTTAGGATTTGAGTTTTTTTACACCATAATTGCAATGATTCCACTATATTATTATTTCAATGAAATTTTAGAAATTCGAGCTGAAGCTGAAAATTTAATACTTATCTTACCCATTAGTGTTGCAATTTTACTGTTTTTCTTAGAATTAAGACTTAATACTTATTTTTGGTTTTCTGAAAAGACATACAAAAAGAGAGATTTACTTACTTCAGCAATTAAGTCAGTATCCTTTATAATTATTTCATTTTATTTAATATTCCTTTTGGTATTTGGATATTGGTTAGGTGGAGCTGAAACTTATAGTAATCGTGTTGAATATCAAAATGAAATAAGTCAATTAATTACTGAGCTTGGTATTACCCTAATTAGTATCTATTTCATCTTAATATTAATGTTAAATATTCAAAATCAACGATTTGAAAGAATCTTCAAAGACAGATTCCATCGTTAATCAGATGTTAAGAGTATAACTTGTTTCAAATCGCTAGATACTTATACAATATTTCATCAACTAAATTACAAGTAATAATAGAATTAGCTATTATTGAATAAAACTGGAGATAAAATAATGACGAAGGGAACTCCGAGTTTCGGTAAACACAACAAAAAAGCAAGTCATAAGATTTGTAGAAGATGTGGTAATAGAAGTTTTCATAATCAGAAAAGACGTTGCGCATCATGTGGTTTCGGATCAACAACAAAAATTAGAACTTTTAAATGGAGAAAGCTTAAGAGTTTAGGTCAAAGATAATATTTGGTGTTTGAAATACCAGACGAAAAAATATTAATCGATTCCCTTGTAAATTCCATTCAAAAAGCAATTAGTTATTTAGGCATTAATTATCCATCATGGTTTATATCAGGCGTTACTGGTCTTGGGGCTCGATTTTCACTATCTATGAATGTAAAAACAGGTAAGGAGATAGGACATCCATCATCCAATTTTATTTGGGATATCATTTCCACTGCAGAAAATTGTTTTTCTGATTTAGGCATTGATTGGAAGCTCTATTTAGGTCAATTACATTCTACAAATGCGCGAAATACATCCGCTCAATCTTCAAGAAAATTATCGTCTAGAGTTGTTTTAATTGATAATATTGACGATATCGAATTAAATGGACCTTTAATTATTGCAAACCCGAATGGTGAATGGGAGTATTATGTTGAAAATTTGGATGATACGGATATTGATGAAAATAAATTACCTTTTGGATATGTAATTCTGCAAATCAATTCTGTAGATGAAAATATTGATATTTATCATTTCCCTAAATCAACTCTTCAATATTTAATCCATACGTTAGAACGTGGTGAAGAACCAATGGAAATAATAGGCATTGGGAATTATTCTGCAGTTTCTGGTTGGAAAGCTTTTGCTCGATGGATGCAAGCTTTATCCCTCCCTATTGAAGAAATAAAACATCCCAATCTTGAAAAAATTATACAATTATTGCATATTAGACGTTCTGAGAACAGTATATATTGGGATAATTTATCTAAAAATCTGATAAATATTAAAGAAAAAGACTTTGCAATAGCTTTATCAGAAATTTATACTCGAGTTGCTAGCAAATTTATTGATAATGACACACATAAATATTATTCTTTTACTCAAAGTAAGGAGATTTACTTTTTAGAACAAGAAACTTTACCAATTTATAAAAATATTAATTCTTACCTTAAAAACCTTTAATCAACAGTATTATCGCTATTATCAGTAGACGAATGGTTTTCATTATTATTTGATCCGTATATATTATCATCTTGATTGACAGTATCAGTTTTTGTTGGATATTTATGGTTTATTTGATTTGGTTGTTGGGAATAGGTAGACTGATCCGATTCACGAATATTATTTATTGGAGGGTAGCTGTGTCTATAAAATAGGCGATTATTCAGATTTTTCATATATTCCAAATATTGTTGTTTTTGTTCATAATACCCTCTTTCGAAAGCTTTACGATCTAATTCTATTGCATTTTGCAATTCATCACGAAGGCGAATGATACTAATAATTGCAACAATAATCAATCCACCAATAAAAGTAATTGCTAGACTGGATGAAGCTGCACCATTCCATAAGCCGTGAAACAATATAGATTGCCAAATTAAATTGTATTGATTATTTTTTAATCCAACTTTATATGCACCTACTCCTGCACCCATTAACCCAGTGTACAACGGGTGGCCTATGATTTGGGCTAAAGATCTATAAAATGTTAATTCTACACCTTCATTAATACTAAAAAGAGTACTTGTTGAAAATCCATAAAGTAAATTTTCGATAGTTGCAAATCCTGAACCAACCATTGAACCATATATTATACCATCCAAAGGTCCATCAAAAGAATCATGTTTGGACAGATGAACGACAAAGTAGCCTTTAGTAAATTCTTCAATTACTGGTGCAATAATAATTCCAGTTAGTAGAATATTAAATGATACGAAATAAACAGCGATTAACGAAATAATTAGTGCAGGAATGACCGATATCATTCCGTAAAAATATGCAACTAATATTCTTGAAAATGGTTCTGGCTCATATTTATCCCTCGTATAATAGAACCATATGGTGATAAGAGTAAAAAATATAACAATGACTAGAATGGTTGTCCAACCATATTCACCTTCTACCCAGTCATTGAATAGTCCCATATGTTTCCACCTTTAAATCAAGAATATAATAATAGTTTGTTGTACTAATTATTGAAGGTTTGTCATTAGCACCATATCAGTTGTCTTAATTACATTCAATCATCTTATTCTAAGTGTAAGTTCGGAAGTTTCAATATTTCATTTTTCTTCATCTGGAGAATTTCAAAATGACCATTTGTTAAATATATTTTTTTGGAATGATCATTAGGATTTTCTGAATTCTGCTTATTTTGAAATTCAAGAAAATTAAAATTCCCAATAATTAATGCACTGCAATCACATACTGCTGCGAAAGGTTCAACATGATTACCAGATAATGAAATATTTAGACTCCAATTGTTTTCACAGGATTTACATTTTATTGCTATAAGGTGATAGTTAAGATCTTCATTCATTATTTGTCATCTCATTTATTCTTTCTAAAACAGATACAGTCGATTTTTCATCTTCATCTTTTAGATAATTTTGCCAAACATAATATGATCCCGGTGTTATTATTAGAAATAATATTATCATCCAAATTAATAAACCCTCAAATATTGAAGGTGGATCCGCTATCAAAGGATCTGATTTTAATAGGAATTCTTGATAGTTTGAACGACCGTCATTATCAAAATCATATTGTGCATTTTGAGAATCTAAAGGATCTAAGTTATATTGTACTTCCCATGAATCAGGCAATTTATCACCATCTGAATCTGGATTAAATGGATTAGTACCCCATAAACTTTCAATTGAATTTTCTAGCCCATCATTATCATTATCAAGTCCATCATCAAAAGGGTCTAACGGATTGAATTCATATTTGATTTCCCACCCATCAATCGCTCCTCCAAAATCACTATCAGCATTGCCTGGATCTAATTTCATATTATATTCTAAAATATTAGAAATACCGTCATTGTCAATATCTAATAATCTATCATCAACATTTGGGTCTGTTCCAAATGAGATCTCTAAGGCATCTGGAATGGTGTCAGAGTCTGAATCAATATTTTGAGGAAGTGTGTAAAAATAATCCTCCATTACATCGGGAATGAAATCCCCATCAGAATCTCCACCTGCAACATAAATTTGTAATCCATCATCAACAACAGTTCCAAAATACAGATCTAGATCTACAATACTAAAATCTTGAATAATAATATCTGGATCAATTCGTGTTATCAAATTCCATCCAAATGGAGTATATTCATAGAATGAGTTATTTTGGGTTTGTATTATACTTGAACTTAAACCAATTTCATAAAAATCAGTTGTATCACTGGGTAAATCAATCAGTGTCGATAGATCCCCTAGGACCCACATTTTGTTAATTGAGAGATCAAAAACAGTCGGAGTTAATAAATAATGACCTAGTCTAGATTTGTTTGTAAAGCTTGATGGAAGTACCTTATTATAATTATCAATTCGTAATTCAATTGAATTATTTGCTAGAATAAATAAACCCCCTAAACCGGGTAAGGATGATATTTGAACTTCATCAACACTTTGAAAAACTGGAAGCAAAAGGATTCCTTCATCCATAATTTTCATTATAAATGGGTCAGTATTATTCCAATTTAGATAAACCTCAATTTTATCAACAGTAATAAACACCTGATGAGAATTTGATGGTGCATCCATAGTATATTTCAACGGATCATCATTCGCAAAATAGAGATAAAAATCTGTTTCTGTGTCTGTTGATCCAATTAATATTAAACTATCTTGAACTGAATTCCAATAAATATTATTATAAAATTTTTCTAGAAGTGTGAATTGAACCACTTGTCCCTTGTCATATATTGCCCAAGCGGCTATGAATTTATCTTGAATTTTAATGGTCCAAGTTATCCAAGCGACACCTAGATTTGCAAAACTACCTCCTTTCCCTAAAGATGCCATTGGAAAGATATTGCTATCAGATATTGGGAATAAGTTTTCATCTGCTCTCCAAAAATGTAAGGGAAGAGAGGAGTTCAAAGCTCCTCCTTCGTATACAATTTCTTCGTAATCAACTGAAATGTCAGCACTTGAAATTATAAGATTTGCTGAGAAAAATAAATTACTAATAATAATTATTTCAATTATAATTATTTTAGGTGTAAATAATTTATTTCTCACATTGTTTATTATCGTTTGACAAGATATAAGTTTTTCAAATTGATGAGTATTATTAGCGAGTAAAATTTCAAAACTAACTTGACCGAATTTGATTTAGGATTTTTTGAGCTGTGTCTGCACGAACTTGACCCTGATCGATCATTTCTTGGGCAATAATATCAACTTCCTCAGGCGTAACTCCATCAAGAGATCCTGCTAAATTTCTTGCATGAAGTCTCATATGACCTTTTTGTATTCCTTCATCACTTAGGGCTCGTAAAGCTGCTGCATTTTGAGCCAATCCGGCGCAAGCTATAATTTCAGCTAATTCAAGTGCGGATTTTACCTGCATTATTTTTAGATTGATTTGTGCGACGGGGTGAACCCTAGTGGCACCTCCGACAATTCCTACAGCAACCGGTAATTCAATTGTACCAGCTAAATGACCTTCTTCTGTAATTTCATATCGTGTCAAAGAAGTATAATATCCGGACCTTGATGCATAAACATGAGCTCCAGCCTCAATTGCTCTCCAATCGTTCGCTGTTGCTACAGTTACCGCAGAAATTGCATTCATTATCCCTTTATTGTGAGTTGCTGCACGATAAGGATCTGCTTCTGCAAATGCCCATGCATCGATCATTGCATCAACAATATCATCTCCACCCAACATTTCTTTGTCAAAAACGGCTCGTGCGCGTACAATTCTCTTATCTGCGAAATTGCTTATAATTCTTAATATAACTCTTCCCCCTGTTATATCTGCAATCATTGGAGCAATCGCTTCAGCCATTGTATTTACTGCATTTGCACCCATTGCATCTAAACAATTAACAATTAAATGGACAATTAACATATCTCCAGCAGCTGTAGAAATAACACGTGTTTCTAAGTCCTCAGCCCCTCCACCAAATTTTACCAAAATTGGATCTTGCTTGTTTGCTAATTTTAGGATTTTCTCTTTATTTGAATGAATCTGTTGTGCAGAAAAATAAGGCATTTGAAGGTCTAATACTTGAATTTGCCCAATCATTAATGCACCTGTATTACTGGTTTCAAAACCTCCATGATCTCTTGTCATTCTTGCTAAATTAGAAGCTGCCGCAACGACACTTGCTTCTTCTAATGCAAATGTTACTAATTTTTCTTGTCCATTAATAATAAAATTCGTTGCAAGACCTATTGGGAGAGTCATCACTCCAATTACATTCTCAATAGTCACGGGAGATTCTGTAACTTTAAGAAAAGCTATTTCCTCATCTGACAGATCTACAAGGCCTTTTAATTTGTTTAATTTTTCATCTTGAGTTAATTTATGAAATCCTGGAATTCGCGAAGAAAATGTCATTTAATGTTAAACACAATTTACATGTTTTAAAATTATCACTAATTCCATTTCGTAATGAAACTTAATCAAAAAAAGTATAAAATCGTTTATTTAAATTAATTCCTCAAGAGTCTGTATTTTATTGTCTTTAATTTGTTTCATCAAGGTTGTTACATAGCCTGCAACTTTGTTACGATAAGATTTACTCTGAACATTTGTTACCGATGAAACAACATGTTTGTTAGATTCAAAATCAACACTACATTGATCATAAAATGAAATTACGATGTTTTTGCTAATTCTTTTGATTGCTCTGGATCTGACATTTCCTATAGATAAACGACTCCTAATTTTCGTTTTCCTATACCTTAAAAAAAGAATCGATACGTTGCGCGAGTGTTTGTTGTACTATGTTTCATTCAAACCAAAAAGTACGTTTTGATTTATCTAAACTAAGATATGGGAAAAATTAATCAAACATCTCCATATATATCTTCATCTGGATAAACAGCTAACCCTTCAGGAGACATAATAAATGGAACTTCCCGCATCGAATGTTTTACACCTCGCATTTTTCTAACTTGTAGAGATCGCCTTCCAGAATGTGCCATTTTGTATTTAATTACAACTACCCCTTGCGCCATAAATTCTTCAATACCAAATCTTGATATTTCTTTATCCTCACGCATTTCACTAATCATTAACGTTGTACAAGTTAATGCACTCATTACAGCAGACAACTTTAATATTTGTTTCCTTCTTTGCCTTTCACCTTCTAATCCCAAAGCTAAAGCGGTTATTGAATCGATAACAACTCTTTCGGCCCCAATTGAATCAATTAATCGAATTAATTCATGAAGTAATTCATCAACCTCTAGTTCGATTGTATATTTTTCTGGAGATTTTAATCCTGCTCTTTCAGAGAATCCATCAATCATAGCGAGTAAATTTTGGTCCTCCAAAGCCTTGAGATCCCACCCAAATGACAAAGCATCATTTCTTACATTATCTAAACTTTCATCAAAGCTTACATAAATACCAGGTTCATCTTCATGCATCACACCATGAACTAGAAAACTAAGACCAAACGTAGATTTTCCTGATCCCGCAGGACCAGCAATCAAAATGGTTCTCTCTTTTGGAAATCCTCCATCCAATATCTCATCAAGACCAGTAATACCACTACTAATTTTTTCAATCATTCTATAATTATCCTATTCTTCTATTGATAAATAGTTTTTTCCTTTTCGTTTAGTTCAATCAACTTCAAGAGAACTTTTTCTTCCGATATTTGCAAATATTCTGCGATATCTTGCAACCACCTTTGTTCATTTTTGTCCAAAAATAACCAGAGTTTTACTAAATCTATCTTAGATAATACAAAAATATCAGGATGATATAAAAAAATACCTAATTCAATTAATTCTGAGCTGGTCAACTTGCTACCTTGTATTAATGATTCAATTAATGCATAAATATCAACATTCAATGGTAATTGAAAGTCCAAATTATCCACGATCATATTAGTGGAATACTGATATATATGAATCACACAGATTATTAGAAGTGAATAGAATACCAATAGTAGGAAAGACGAATGGCTCAAAAAATTGCGTTAGGTTTTATTTTAGAGAAGATGATTAAGGATCTAACTGCAAATATGAATCAAGAACATAAAAATAAGATTGAGAAAGAAATTAATAATAAATTAGTGACTGTTTTCGGAACTGACTGGTCAAGACTCCCTGCGACAGGACCTAGGATGATGGCTTTAATTTTTGTTTTGAATTTAACTTTGTTACCATTTGGGATAGTTCCTGCCACTCTACTGGATGTTGCACTTAAAAAGAGTAAAGAGTATAATATAGAAGATCAATTCATTCAAACATTAAAAAATACTAAACATGGGGGTGAAATCTCTAAAAAGATGATTAATGATATTTTGAATTATGCAGGTGAAGCAGGTAAAAATGTGATGTTCAAATTAAATAATCTTGGCGACGATGCGGGAGATACTTTGAACAAATTACTTGCAAAAAGCAAGGGATTTCTTGGAAAAATTTCAAAGAGATCTGAAAACAAAAAAGATAATATGTAAAATTAGACAACAATAACTGTCATTGATTGTCTTACGCCAGAAAGAGTTCGAATTTTATTTGTCACTAAAGGTCTAAGATCTTTAGCATCAGGAACTTCTACCCTTATAATTAGATCGAAACTTCCCATCACAATATATCCTTCTACTACCTCATCAAGGGCTTTTAACTGAGTTAATAACTCACTTTCCCTTCCTAATACACAATTTAACAATATAAAGGCCTGCGCTGCCATATCTAAATGGAAAGAAAGACCATTCTTTATGAATTATTGCCATACAATACCCAAAATAGTAGAAAAATTATGCAGCTTGTGGAACTTTTACTATTGCTTAGTTTATCGGAATATTTCTGGCTTCTAACTCTTTCATTAAGTTATCTAAGATATCTTCTAAGAGATTTATATTATTAGAATCTTCTAATTTTGCAGGTATTATCGATTTACAGAATACATCTTGATGAATAAGGATATTAATATTACTTTCATCCACTACTTCAAGACTGAACGGATAAATTTGGCATGCAAAAGGTTTGAAATCATGTATCTTACATAAATTATTCTCAAGGAATGTACAAGTTCCGTCATAGGGTTTTCGTTTTAGAGTATAAACTTTTTCCGAAATCCCACTAATTGTCTTAGATGGAAGAAGAATAGGGGAGAATGAAGAAATAATCTGATCAATTTCATATCCATTATCTTCTATTTGAGTGATATCAAATTCAGTGACTGGTATTTTAAGATTGGAACAACATTCAATCCTAGAATCACATGAGAAATTTATTAGATTAGAATCTTTTATTGATATTTGCTTTGTTTTTAGATTTAACCTGCCAATTCTTATCCCTGAAGCAATTACCGGTAGTTCAACATACATTAGATTCAATATAAAATTTAAACAACTGTTCATATATTTGTTGATAAATAAATGCACCAAATTTTATTTTTGGATTAAGTTGTCATACTTTAAAATTAACATTACTAATAAAAATTAAATTAATTTACACGTAAAGTGTGAAATGAGTATTAAGATTTAATCTTGAAGTAAGTCTTTTTTAATAGGAAAGAAGTAATTAGTATTGTATTTTTCCATTACTTGACTCAACTTAGACATGGAGGTTATATTATTACAGAAACGAATGATTCAACGAAAAAAAATGATAATAGACCTTATGTTAAATTAAAAGTTGCTGAAGCAAAAAATCGTGATGTAATTAGAGGAAAAATAAGATTAGATAATCATTCAATGAGAAAGATTGGTGTTTCTACAGGTGAAATTGTTGAAATCAATGGAACGAAAACTACAGCTGCAGTAGCATGGCCAGCGTATCCCGAAGATTTGAAAAAATCCATTATAAGGATGGATAGTGTTATTAGACAAAATGCAGGTGTATCCTTATCAGAAAATGTTGAAATTAAGAAAGCTAACCCTTCTATAGCAAAAAAATTGGTATTCGCATCAGTTCAAAACAATATTTCCTTTGAATTTGGTTTCGAATCATTCGTAAAAAGGAAATTACTTGGTTATCCGGTAACTATGAAAGATACGGTGATGATTCCTGTACTTGGAAGAGCAAATCCATTTGTCGTTGTTGAACTAGAACCAGAGGGTATTACAATTATCACTGATGATACACAATTAGAAATTACTGATAAATTGACATCCGAAAACAAAATAGATCAACTTCAAATATCTTATGAAGATATTGGGGGTTTAAGTGAGGCAATTGTTAAATTGAGAGAAATGGTCGAACTCCCACTATCTCACCCAATATTATTTGAGAAGTTAGGCATTGATCCGCCAAAAGGAGTATTGCTTCATGGGCCACCAGGAACTGGAAAAACATTAATTGCCAAGGCAGTTGTTCAAGAGACTAAGGCACATTTTATAGCAATAAATGGACCAGAAATTATGTCTAAATATTATGGTGAAAGTGAACAGAGGTTAAGATCAATATTTAGAGAAGCAGAGGAAAAAGCACCAACTATAATTTTCATAGATGAGATAGATGCAATAGCTCCAAAACGTGAAGAAACTCTTGGCGAAGTAGAGAGAAGAGTTGTTGCACAATTACTCGCCTCAATGGATGGAATGAATTCTAGGGGCCAAGTTGTTGTAATTGCTGCCACTAATAGAGAAAGTTCAGTTGATGGAGCATTAAGGCGCCCTGGAAGATTTGATCGAGAACTTGAAATAGGTGTCCCAAATATAGAGGGAAGATTAGAGATATTGCAAATCCATACTCGTGGGATGCCATTGGCTGAAGATGTAAACCTTCAACACTTTGCTGAAATTACTCATGGATTAGTTGGTGCAGATATTAAAGCGTTGACGCGAGAATCAGCAATGTTGACATTGCGAAGATTTTTACCTGAAATTGATCTTGAAGCCGATATTATACCTGTTGAAATACTTGATAAAATGGAAGTTACTAAAAAAGATTTTGAGGAGGCACAAAAAGATATAGCACCATCTTCATTGCGAGAAATCTACGTTGAGATTCCTAAGGTAACCTACGAAGAAATCGGCGGTTTAGATGATATTATTTTAGAATTAAAAGAAAGTGTTGAATGGCCAATAAAAAATCCTCAAGTTTTTACTAAATTAGGAATAACCCCCCCTGCAGGAATTTTGCTCTATGGACCACCGGGGACTGGGAAAACACTGCTTGCTAAAGCTGTAGCCAACGAATCAGAGGCAAATTTCATTTCAATAAAGGGACCCGAAATACTTTCAAAATGGGTTGGTGAATCGGAAAAAGCGATACGAGAAACTTTTAGGAAAGCAAGATTAGCAGCCCCTACAGTTATATTTTTTGATGAAATCGATTCAATTGCTCCCCGACGAGGAAGTAATTCGGATTCTTCTGTTACTGGAAGGGTGGTATCGCAATTATTAACTGAAATTGAAGGTCTTGAAAAATTAGAAAATGTAATAGTTTTAGCAGGCACCAATCGTCCAGATATATTGGATCCAGCTTTATTAAGACCTGGTAGGTTTGATAGATTGTTATATGTTACCCCTCCTAATTTAGATGGGAGAAAAAAAATATTAAAAATTTACACCGATAAAATGCCCTTAGAAAAAAATCTCGATCTAAATGAATTTGTTAAACAATTAGATGGATTTGTAGGCGCTGACATTGAAGCTTTATGTAGGGAGGCTGGATTAAATGCTTTAAGAGAGAATTTTGAGATTGAAGAAATCGGTCTTAAACATTTCATGAAAGCGAAGGAAAAAGTTTATCCAACAATGTCTCCTGAGGCTTACGAATATTATGACAAAATGAAACTATTATTAAAAGCCCAACATACAAAAAATTTAGAAAATGAGAAAAAGGAAGATTTCTTATAATTGTTCTTCGACAGATATCTTAAGCTTTGACTTATCAGCTGGTAAAATCAAAGAATTTCCCGAAGGGTCATCGACGATAATTCTAAAAGGTATTTCGTATCGCATTAACTGTTTCAGCTTCTTAATTCTTTTTTCAACAGATCGTATTGTGTTTTTATTATCAAAATCTCGTAACATTACTTTTAATTTTTCGTGAATATCCTCAAGCAGTCCCTCAATATTTCTTATCCAAGATGATCCTGTACCAATTGGCTCAATTTCAGTTTCGATTTCGGGAATTTTTACAGTTGCTTCTTGCGATCGTACTATTTTTGTTGAATCATCTGAAATATCAGTCACCGAATACTCATGAATTGTATGTCCTTTAGAACGTGAATTATAAAAATCTGTAGCTTTATATCCACATTTATTACAATTCATATTGACTAGAATAAAATCATCATAATATGGTATATCCAAAATATGAGTTAACGCTGTTGCATTATCATCTAAACATGCAGGACAGGTAATTTGTTGGGTTTTATAATCGTGTTTCTCGTTTTCTGACATTAACTAATCATCATAATTTTAAAAATATATTTAGTTCTTTTTTGAACTACAATTTATATGACCTTTTTTATATATATAAATGAAAAAATAACCGTTAATAATAGAGACACTAAAATAATTAAGCTCGACAAATAATATTCCCGAGTTTGATTTTATGAAAGTAAAAATTTTAGACAATATTGATACTAGAGCTGAAATTGTATATATTTCACCTGAGGATAATGATCCAAGAGATGCCCAAACAGAATTAGCACAATTAATATTGGATCAGAAAAAAAAACTCGTTCATGTAGTTATCTCTGATATGGTTATAAAAGGAGAAATTGGTATTCCCAAAAATCTAGGCGATAGATTGAATATACAAACAGGGAACGCTATTGCAATTAAACCAAGACACCGCCCTGTTAGTTATCCATTAATTATGAAAAAATATGACCATAAGAAATGGTCTGGAGAAGACTTAAGAATTATTATTGACGATATGTATCAAGGAAATGTATCTGACTTAGAATATGCTGCTTTTACTTTGGCAATGCAATATGAATCATTGGATATGGACGAGACAGAACAGTTAACCCGAGCATTCACATTACATGGTGAGACAATTGAATTTAATGAACCAGTATATGATAAACATAGTATTGGAGGTATTCCAGGAAATAAAGTATCATTACTCATCGTCCCAATAATTGCAGCATCAGGGCTCCTTATTCCAAAAACGTCATCGAGAGCTATCACTTCACCTTCAGGTACAGCTGACACAATGGAAGTTTTATGTGATATTAATTTTAGCGCTCAAGAAATATTAGAAATTGCACCAAAAACAAGAGGTATGTTGGTTTGGGGGGGTCAATTAAACTTAGCCCCGGTAGATTCGGAAATTATTAAGAGAGTAGAGCGTCCTTTATCTTTAGATCCAGAGAGTGTAATTATTGCATCTATCCTTTCAAAAAAATTATCGACTGGAGTGAAACACATGGTACTCGATATGCCCACAGGCGCAGAAACCAAAATGATAACACGAAATGATTCGAAACAACTTTCACATTTATTTGTAGAAATTGGACGAAAAGTTGGTATTGAAGTTGAATGTGCATTAACATATGCGGATCAACCGGTAGGTCATGCAATTGGTCCTGCTTTAGAAGCTAGAGAAGCCATTGCCACATTAATGGGTAAAGGACCTCGATCTGTTTTGGAAAAATCTATTGAATTGTCCGGTATACTATTTGAAATGGCTGGTTTAGCTCAAAGAGGAAAAGGATCTGTTATTGCAGAAGAAATTGTTAAATCTGGTAAAGCCATCAAGAAATTCTGGGAGATTGTTGAAGCTCAAGGTGGTAATCCGAATACAACATTAGAAGATATTCAAGTAGGACAATACACTGCTCCAATTCATGCGAAAGAAGACGGCTATATTACTCAAATATCTAATAGTCAAATTAAAGTAATTGCAACTGCATTAGGTTGCCCATCTGATAAAAAATCAGGAATGATTATCAAAAGAAAAGCAGGAGAATTTGTAAAGAAAGGTGATACAATAATAGAGTTGTTTAGCTCCAGAGAAAATGCTTTGGATATTGCATTGCAAGCTGCAAGCGTTAAACCACCTTTCAGGCAAGAAGGTATGGTTCTAGAAAGAATTGGCTCAGGTTCAATTGAACTGAATAGGACTTAATATCTAAATACATAATAAACTATAATTTCCTATTCTAAACAATAAATCAAAGTCGATAATTATTAATTGTTTCAGAAAACTAAACCATGAATGGATCTTTTATTAAAAGTTGCAGCAGATATTAAATCATTAAAAATTCAAGGCGCAACAAATGTTGCAATAGATGGAGTGACTGCTTTTTCAAATTTTGTTAAACGACTTGATACTTCAATTGGAATTGAACTTTTTGAGACCAAGATTAATGAAGCCCATGATATTTTACTAAATACAAGACCAACTGAACCTGCGATGCGTAATGGTTTGAAAAAAGTGATTTATGATATGAATTCTGTTAAATCAGAAGGTGTAGAAGAAATGGAAATCAAAGCCATCCAATCTTCCAATGATTATGTTAAATTACTAAAAAGTACTAAAGAAAAAATTATTCAAGCAGGGTCCCAAAGAATTCAAGATGGATACACAGTTATGACTCATTGCCATTCATCAACAACCTCTGAAATATTCATTCGAGCTTTTGAATCAGGAAAAAATATTAAAGCAATATGTACAGAAACTAGACCTCGTTATCAAGGAAGACGAACTGCTAGAGAATTAGTTGAAGCAGGCATCCCCACTACTATGGTTGTAGATTCTTCGATGAGGTGGATATTAAAAAAAGCGTCAATTGATATGATTGTTATTGGGATGGATGCAGTTACATCACAAGGTACTATATTAAATAAAATTGGTTCAAGATTACTATCTTTAGCTGCAAAAGAAAGTGACATCCCATTTTATGTTGCTGGATCGTTATTAAAATTTGATTCGGATACAATATTCGGAATGCGTACAATTATTGAAATGAGAGATGATACTGAAATTACATCTGATTGGATAGATGCACCATCAGGATTAAAGTTATTTAATCCTGCATTTGAAAGCGTATCGAGAGATCTAATTGATGCATTAATTACAGAAGAAGGAGTTTTTCCACCTTCGATCGTGCATGAAATAGTAAGAACGACCTACCCTTGGATGCTTTGAAAATCCTACTAGCTAAACGATTAGTTTGATTCAATATTAAATTAAATCCATAATTTAATTCCATAACCGATTATTTTTTTACAACCACACAAAACGATATATGAAAGAGAAGTCAGTTATCATGTCTACCAAAAAAAAATTAAAGAAGCTCACAATTCAACAAGAAATTCATGATCGAAATCCAGGTATGCCATTGGAGCTCGATTGGGTCAACGAAGTTAGAGTAAATATGAGTGCGGTTGAAAGAAGAGCTCAAACAATAGGAAAAAGAAGATCTATAAAAAAACAGTGGCAAGCTGCGTGGTTATTGAAGGCAGTTTCTTGCATTGATTTAACAACCCTTGCAGGAGATGATACGCCAGGTAGAGTTAAAAGACTATGTGCAAAGGCAAGACAACCGGTTAGAAAGGATATTTTAAATTCTTATGAAATCGAGAATTTAAAAGTTGGAGCCGTTTGCGTATATCATAATAGGGTTGAAGAAGCTGTAAAATCCTTAAATGGTAGTAATATCCCTGTCGCTGCAGTTTCAACAGGGTTTCCAGCAGGTCAAATCTCTTTAGAAGAAAAAATTAGGCAAATTCAACAATCTGTTTCTGCTGGTGCTGTTGAAATTGATATTGTAATCTCTCGAGATCATGTTTTAACAGGTGATTGGGAATCACTCTACTCTGAGGTTTCAGCCTTTCGTGAAGTTTGTGGAGCTGCTCATATGAAAACAATTCTTGCGACTGGAGAATTAGCTACATTGAGACAAGTTGCGAAATCTAGCTTAGTTTGCATGATGGCTGGTGCTGATTTTATAAAAACTAGTACTGGTAAAGAAACCATAAATGCCACTTTAGAAGTGAGTTTAACTATGATACGCCAAATTAGGGAATATTATGACAGAACAGGTTATAAAATAGGTTTCAAGCCTGCGGGCGGTATCAGTAAGGCAAAACAAGCTCTAGCATGGCTTGCATTAATGAAAGAAGAATTAGGTAATGACTGGCTAAATTCAAATTTATTTAGGTTTGGAGCTAGTAGTTTACTAATGGATATTGAACGGCAGTTGGAACACAATCTAAGTAATCAATATTCTGCCTCGTATAGACACCCAATGGCATAAGTGATAAATATGAATGTAAAAGAAATATTTGAAACTATGGAATACGGACCTGCACCTGAAACAAGTAAATTTGCTGAAGAATGGCTCGCAAGTCACGATCGAAAATTTAAATTATATATAGATGGAAAATGGACTAATCCTAAATCAGAAAAATATTTTGACACGATTAATCCAGCAAATAAAGAAGTACTTGCCCAAGTGGCTGAAGCTAACAAAGAAGACGTTGATGATGCAGTCAGAGCTGCAAAGATTGCTCAGATAAAATGGAAGAAATTAGGAGGTCATGGCAGAGCGAGATATATTTACGCATTGGCTCGTCAGATTCAGAAAAATTCACGTTTATTTGCAGTTATTGAAACCATGGATAATGGAAAACCAATTAGGGAATCCAGAGATATTGATATCCCTTTAGCTGCAAGGCATTTGTATCATCACGCGGGATGGGCACAGCTTATGGATAAAGAATTTAAAGATTACGAACCTTTAGGTGTTGTTGGTGGAATTGTTCCTTGGAATTTTCCTTTGTTAATATTTATCTGGAAAATAGCACCAGCTTTGGCAATGGGTAATACATTTGTATTAAAACCTGCAAAGTTGACTTCATTATCAGTTTTATTATTTGCAGAAATGTGTCACAATGTTGGATTACCCCCTGGCGTTCTTAACATAACAACTGGTACCGGAAGTAGAACGGGTCAGTATATAACAAAACATCAAGATATAGCAAAAATTACATTCACTGGATCGACAAGTGTTGGGAGAATATTAAGAAAAACTATTGCTGGTAGTGGAAAAAAGATAACATTAGAACTAGGAGGAAAGTCTCCTTTCCTAGTATTTGATGATGCAGATATTGATAGTTCTATTGAGGGTTTGGTTGATGCAATCTGGTTCAATCAAGGTCAAGTGTGTTGTGCTGGATCGAGGCTATTGGTTCAAGAAAACATAGCAGAACGATTTATTGAGAAATTAAAAACAAGGATGAAACAACTTAGAGTAGGAAATCCAATGGACAAGGCGATTGACATTGGTGCCATGGTTGATAAAAATCAATTTGAGACTGTTGATAGTTATGTCAAAATTGGAGTTAAAGAAGGAGGTACTAAATGGCAACCTGATTTGAAATGTCCCGATAATGGATATTATTATCTTCCCACTTTATTTACAGATGTATCTCCCTCTGACACTATTGTTATTGAGGAAATTTTCGGTCCTGTACTGGTGAGTATGACATTCAGAACACCTTCTGAGGCTATTGAATTAGCAAACAATTCAAGATATGGTTTGGCAGCTAGTGTATGGACAGAAAACATTAATTTAGCATTAGATGTCGCACCCGCTCTCAAAGCTGGAACCGTATGGATAAATTGTACAAATATGTTTGATGGTGCATCCGGTTTTGGAGGTTATCGTGAATCTGGTTTTGGAAGAGAGGGGGGTATCGAAGGATTATGGGACTTTATAAAACCGATTTGGGAAAAACATTTCAAGGAAAAACCTATCTCACCTGTAAAACAAATTGCTGAAAAATCGGTTGGAAATGGAAAAGATTCGTCCTCTTTCATTGACAAAACTGCAAAAATGTATATTGGTGGGAAACAAGCAAGACCAGACAATGGATATAGTCTGATAATTAAAAATTCGGGAGGTAACATTGTTGGAGAAGTTGGGCATGGAAATCGAAAAGATATCAGGAATGCAGTAGAAGCAGCTCACGCATGTAAGAAATGGGTTTCCGCAACAGCACATAATAGAGCTCAAGTTATTTACTATATTGCAGAAAATCTTGACTTCAGGAAGAAAGAATTTGCCGAAAGAATTCAAGATATGACTGGAGCTTCAGAAAAAATTGCACTAAAGGAGGTTGACCTTTCTATTGAGAGACTATATTATTACGCATCACAAGCAGATAAATATGATGGAAGAGTTCATCGAGTACCACAAAGAAATGTAACAATAGCAATGCCCGAACCGATTGGAATAATGGGAATTGCTTGTCCCGAGAATTATCCACTCCTTGGTTTTATTTCAACTGTTATTCCACCCATTGCTATGGGTAATCGAGTTATTGCAATACCGTCGGAAAAATACCCTCTGAGTGCAACTGATTTCTATCAAATATTAGAAACAAGTGATTTACCGGGTGGTACAATAAATATCATTACGGGGAATCAGAAGGAGCTAATTGAAGTTTTATCTAATCATAATGATGTAGATGGAATTTGGTATTTTGGAACTGAAAACATATCAGAAATGATAGAGACAAATTCATCAGAAAATATGAAGAGAACCTGGTTAAATTTTGGCAAATTTAGAGATTGGTTCAATGAACAACATGGTTATGGGACTGAATTTCTAAGAAAAGCAACTGAAATTAAAAATATCTGGATTCCTTATGGAGAATAATCTTCATTGCATCTAAAACAATATTCTAGCAAATTTACCTAATTTATTTCTGCCTTAATTTCATCTTCAACCTCGTTTGGTAAAACAAATATAAGTGTGTCAAGGAGAGATTGATAAAATTCAACTTCATTAATTTTCAAGCCTTCAGCAACTTCTGAAAACTCATCCTGAGTCGCCACCCTATAATACACTCTCCTCATGTCAAATAAATTTGGTATCCGCACGATTATGCCTTTTTCCCTCAATCGGCGTAATGCATATTTGATGTCTTTTCGTTCAAAATGAGGGAGCGAGATATTGATTTGGCTTGGAGTTAATGAATCTTGATTATTGAATAATTTCAGAATTTCATTTGTGGGTTTAGGGAGCTTAACCATGATATCACCTAGGAGAAATCTAGTAACATTACTATATATCGTTGAATCATAATAAATACTTCTGCCAAAAATAACTTTCTATATAATGTATAACTTTCTTATTTTGGAAGTTTAGAAGCTTATAGAATTTAATTAAATGAGTATTAGGATATTATTAATAAACTTAATCAAAAAGTTGCATTTTGCAACTAGATAACCAAAATTGTCAATTGGATAAAAATTATTTTTTCCAAGTATAGTATGATTATGAAGAATAGCAATGAAATGAAACTGAGCAAAACGATAAAATATTAGAATGAATTTTCTAAATAGAGTAAGCATGTCATATCAAGATAAAGAATTCTTTCAATTGGATTTCAATGCAGATCCCGAGGAGAATGTGATTGTAACATTTGATGTTCACACATCAGCAGATAAAATGGACCGAGTCTACCGTGAAATCCCTGCTGAATCAAGTATTGGGACTTGGCAACCAGTTGGAGCAATGACAGATAAAATTCTTACACAATATTCTGCAAAAACCTTTGATGTTGTGAAAATAAATGAATCATTTTCAAAAATTAAAGTTGCATATCCAATTGACCTATTTGAACCTAACAATGTCCCACAAATGCTTTCATTATTTGCAGGCAATGTATTTGGTATGAACACAGTACCGATGCTCAGAGTTGATAGTGTAGAAATTCCAAATGAACTTGTTAATAGCTATCCTGGGCCTGCCTTTGGTCCGCAAGGAATATACAACATTATTGGAATAAATGAAGGACCTATACTTGGAACAATTGTCAAACCTAAACTAGGCTCTCCACCACCAGTTCATGCACAAACGACATACGATAGTTGGAGAGGAGCTAATGAAGAAGGTGGTATCACATGGGTAAAAGATGATGAACCCCAAACTAATCAAGACTTCTGTCCATTCGAAGATAGAATTTCGAGGGTTCTAGAATATGCAGATCAAATAAAATCTGATCAAGGTCGAAATGTAATATATGCATGCAATATTACTGGACCCATCAATACAATGTTAAAACGAGCAGAGTATGTGGTAGATCATGGTGGAAAATGCTTGATGATTGATGTTATAACAACTGGTTTTTCAGCAGTACAACACATTAGGGAACAAGATTTTGGATTGCCTATTCACGCTCATAGGGCAATGCATGGAGCGATCACAAAGCACCAGCAACATGGAATACATATGGAAGTTCTAGCAAAAATGTTTAGGCTTGTTGGTGTTGATGGAATTCATACAGGAACTATTTTTGGTAAAATGGGATATGGAAACCTTGAAGAAGATAGAGATGAAGTACTACGGAGTAACCACGCATTATTGAATAATGAGTTTGGTAATTTGAAACCTGTCATCCCGATAGCTTCTGGTGGTGTTGGAGTAAAAAATATTGGTAAAATTATTAATGCATTGAAACCTCATGTGGTTATAACTGCAGGTGGTGGAGTTCATGGCCACCCTGACGGAACCAGAGCTGGAGCTACTTCAATGGTACAAGCTAAAGAAGCAGCCTTACAAGGAATATTAGAAGAGGAAGACCTCATTAAATGGTCAAAAGAAAATGATAAAAATGAGCTCTATAAAGCTTTAATTCATCAAACTGATGGATATTCACGATAATTAAACCCCTCCAACAAAAAATCCATCATTTGGCGGATCTATGAAATCGAACAGTTTAGCAAATCCAATGTAATTTGTATACAACGATCGTCTTTTTAAAAATTTGAATTCAAATAAACCTGGAGTAATTCGGGGGATAGGCAGCTCATCATAATTTTTATTGGGTAAGAGTTTACCTTTTTGATATGCCAAATAACCAGTGCCATCTAATTCTAATATTGTTTCCGTGTTACGTTTTTCATCTTTCGCATGGATTTCGAAAAATCGAGCTGGAGTGTCAGTAGAGGCATTGAGAAGGATTGTTTCATAAACCGGCGGAACAATTACATATTCGAAAGGCTGAAGTGTAAAGTATACGAAATCAGTGACGTAACCCGGTTTTTCCCATCTTTGAATAATTGCTCTACATGTGACATCTAGTGCCTGGATAATTCTGCCAAATTTGTACCCTCTCTTAATATCAGGATATGATTGTCCTAACCATGTTTCATTGAGTTTGTCTTCCTTTGTAGGAGGTAAAACTATCATATTAAATCCAGAATTTGAGTGTAGAGATCTATGCTCGGGAAGAACGATATTGTCATAAATCACCCCAGAATTAGGAGGTAATGGTCTTGGATCACGAATAAAATCTCCCCTTTGAAAAATGGGAGTTCCATCTGAATGCCAGTCTAATGGCAAACCCAACGGTATTTTCTCCATAGGATAAATTTAGTTTTTATAATATAAAATTCAATGCCTACTAATTGAAAAATTAATCTAGAAAAATAAAAATAAAATAAGAAATATAATAGGGATTCTTCTATATCCTAACTGAAGTAATAAATACGCAAATAGGTTACAAAAACAATAAGGGCCAATAGCTCAGTCCGGTAGAGTACCTCCTTGGCGTAAAAATTACTTTCCAAATTGGAGGAAGCCGAGGGTTCAAATCCCCCTTGGTCCATTTTTCCTTTTTTTTATACTCAAATATTTAAAATGATATAATGAGTTTTCTTTCCAAATTGAATATTACATTTCATCAAATTAATTATTCTGTTAATAGCTCAAATAATCTCATTCCTAATCCAAATGAAGCACCAAACATTTTACTTTCGAAAGTATCAACAATTCCAAGGGAAATTATTTCTGAATTTGAATATTTACAAGTATTTGATTTAGAAGATCTTTTGGAATTAGAGGAAAATAATAATAATAATCCATCAATACCTTACATTGATATTAACAAAATTAAACTGAAAGTTATCTACCAAAGTCTAAAACTAAATAATATACCCGTTTTAACTCTTGAGATCCCTAATAATTTTGCAATAATTGCTATGGAGAAAAGAACATCATTTATTGATATCGCTTTGACATGGAGAGGGCTATTATTCAAGTGGATGAATATTGATCTAAACGAGATTGAAGAATTTTTAGAGTATTTTAATAATATCCAGATAAATATGAATCTGCCTGAATTAATTACAGATACCAGATCTTGGAGTTTTTCACAAATGAAAAAAATTAGTCCTTCAGATTTATCAGTTTACCTTTCAAATTTTGATATTTTTTCTTCTATCGAGGATTATTGTAACAAATTGCAAATATCAAAGTACCAAAGTGAAATCAATCAACATTCGGTCATAAATCAGATTTATCAAATTGAATTTATTTTATGGTATGCTATGAAAATGAAAAATTAACATTAATCACTTAATATTTAGAAATCTCAATGTTTATTTTGTCTAATGGATTGTTTTTTTTAATTGAAAATCAAATTCGAGAGAGAACTAATTACAAAATTTATAACTGAGATTTAATCCTATAAGTTTGCAAGCTTTGTTTGCAATATTATTGTTGCGGAGGTCGCCCAGCCTGGCCAACGGCGCGGGTCCGATATATATCGGCGCGAAACTTAAGTTGTCCAAGAATAAGTACAGAGGAAATCCTGTCCTTTAGAGGTTCGTGGGTTCGAATCCCACCCCCCGCACTATTTCAAATTATTCATGAACGTGTTGATATTGAACGAAAACATGTCCGAACTGTATAAAAATGCAATGAAATCACATAATGACGGAGATCTAAGTAAGGCTAAATCTTATTTTGAAGAGGCTTATATGTCAGATCCTAAAAATGACATTCTAGTGTATAATTATGCAAATTTGCTAGCAGATATAGGAAGACACAGGAGAGCAATTGAAAAGTATGAAGAAGCAATTCAATTGAATCCGAAAGTTTCAAGTATTTATTATAATAAAGGGAATTCCCATCTTGATCTGAAAGAATATGAAATTGCAATATCTGAGTACAACAAAGCTATATCAATTAAATTAAACTATATTGGGGCTATTTTTAACAAAGCAGTAGCACTTACGGAATTAAAAAGAATTGATGAAGCAATTCTTCAATATAACTTAGTTCTAAAGGTTAAACCTGGATTTCATCTTGCTAGATATAATCTTGCTTGTATTTATGCAAATAATTCTGATGTTGATACTTCATTATATAATCTAGCATTGGCAATTGAATTACAGGGAGAAGATACAGATTACAAATATCAAGCAGGTAAAGATGCAGATTTTAATTCAATAAGACATCTTAGAAGATTCAGAAAAATTGTAGATTAATCAGTTTTATCTAATAACGCTAGAGTTACAGCCATAACGGTGTACATCCTATTTTCTGCTTCATCCCACACGATAGAACGATCCGAGTAAAAAACTTCATCATCTACTTCATTGGGTTTACGTGGAAGACAGTGCATAAATTTCCAGTCATCAGCTGCAATAGTTAGCATGTCCTTAGTAACCTGGTACCCTTTAAAATCAAGTATTCGTTTATCCTTTTCTGAATCTTGACCCATTGATATCCATGTATCAGTAATAATTATATTCGCTCCTTTCACTGCAACCAGCGGATCTGAAGTGATTTGAAAATCAGTTCCATATTTTTCTGATTCTTTTTGAGCTATTTCTATGATATCTTTATCAGGTCTATAATCTTCAGGGGTTGCAATTTTAAGATTTATTCCCATTTTCGCTGCTGAGACCATAATTGAATGTAATACATTATTTCCATCACCCACCCATGCAATATTAACTCCATTTAATTGTCCAAGATGTTCGATGATTGTCATGTAATCTGCAAGAATTTGAAGAGGATGATATTTATCAGACAAAGCATTAATTATTGGTACTTTACCTTCTATGGAGAGTTCCTCTACTACATTATGACCATATACACGTGCCAATATGACATCATTAAAGCCACTCAATACTCTTGAAGTATCCTTCAATGATTCATTTTTTCCAAGTTGAATATCATCCGACCCAAGAAATAATGCATGACCACCCAAATATGAAATTCCAGTCTCAGTGGATACTCTTGTTCTAGTACTACGTTTTTGGAATATCATCGCCATCGAGTAGCCATCTAGGGGTTTAATTTGTTCTTTTGCTTTCATTTGTTTTTTTAATTTTAATGATAGATCTAACAAAAAAGAGATTTCTGTATTTGAAAAATCTTTTAACGTCAATAAGCTTCGCCCAACTATGGAATTCATTTTTATTCATGTGTTACTAGATATTTTACCTTAAATTAATTTCTGTTGCCTTTGCAATTAGAATTCAACCTGTTGAGTAATTTATTGTTCAATTACGCGATGGCTGTGGGTACTAACATTTTATTTATATGAAACAGAAATGAGAACAAATTATATTACAAATCTTTGAGGATTAATTATGAGTTTAACAGGACAACCAATTATAATTTTAAAAGAAAACAGTGAAAGAACGAAAGGCAGAGAAGCTCAAAGAAATAATATCGGAGCGGCTTCTGCAATAGCTGAGGCTGTGAGATCAACTTTAGGCCCTAGAGGGATGGATAAAATGTTAGTTGATAGCCTTGGGGACGTTGTCATTACAAATGATGGTGCTACAATACTTGAAGAACTAGATGTTGAACATCCAGCAGCTAAATTAATAATTCAAGTTGCCAAATCACAAGATAAGGAAGTAGGTGATGGTACAACAACTGCTGTTGTCATCGCTGGAGAACTTTTAAAGAAGGGTGATGAGTTATTAGAAAAGAAGGTTCATGGAACCAAAATTGTTGCAGGATACAAGAAAGCTTCAAAAGTGGCACTCGAATCATTAAATGAAATTGTATCAGTTATAAATGTGACAGATAAAAATATTTTGTCAAAAATTGCAATAACTGCTCTTAATTCAAAAAGTGTGCATATGGCAAAAAGTGTCATAGCGGATATAGCTGTAAATGCAATATTAAAAATTAAAGAAGAAGATAATGATAAACTACTTGCTGATCTTGATAATATCAAAATACTTCAAAAACAAGGAAAGGGTTTAGCAGATTCTTATTTAATGGAAGGAATTGCTATTGATAAGGAGGTACTCCATCAAGGAATGCCAAAAAATATTGTTGACGCAAAAATTGCATTGCTCAATATGAATGTTGAAGTAACAAAAACAGAATTTGATGCTGAAATCAGAATATCCGATCCAATGGCAGTTCAAAGTTTTCTTGATAATGAAGAAAAAATGATAAGAGATATGGTTGAAAAAATTACTGCTACTAAGGCTAATGTTTTAATTTGCCAAAAGGGTATTGATGACCTAGCTCAACATTTTCTTTCCAAACAAGGAGTTATGGCAATTAGAAGAGTTAAAAAATCCGATATGGAAAAAATTAGTCGAGCCACCGGTGCAAGAATAGTTACATCCTTGCAAGAATTATCAGCTAAAGACCTAGGAACTGCTGGAAAGGTATATGAAACAAAATTAGGTGATGATGATTACATCTACATTGAAGAATGTCCTTCACCAAAAGCTGTTACCGTGGTACTTAGGGGAGCTTCAAAATATGCAACAGATGAAGCTGAAAGAGCCCTGCATGATGCATTATCAGTAGTTAGAAATGTAATTGAGGATGGAAAAATGGTTTATGGTGGTGGTGCAGCTGAGATTCATATGTATCATGCTGTAAAAGCCCTAGCTGATAACACAACTGGAAAAGAAAAATTAGCAATTGAAAAATTTGCAGAAGCTTTATTAATTATCCCAAGTACGTTAGCTGAAAATTCAGGATTAGATCCATTAGATATAATTAGTGAATTGACAGCAGCATTTTCAAGCGGTAAGAAAAATGTCGGATTAGATTTAAGTGCTCATCATGAAGGTGGAAAAATTGGTAAAATTGCTAATATGAAAACTGCAGGTGTTTTTGAACCGTTGCGAGTAAAGGTACAAGCAATAAAATCAGCTTCTGAAGCTGCAGAATTAATTTTAAGAATTGACGATGTAATTGCAACAAAATCCACAGAGGGTGCAGGAATGCCACCTGGAGGAATGCCTGATATGGGCGGTATGGGTGGAATGGGTGGAATGCCACCTGGTATGATGTAATAATCAAATCAAAATCAAATTAAATAACAAAACCTATATTAAGTATCTCTAGAATCTTTTTGATAATCTAAATACGCCTGTACAGGCAATTTTGAAGGATGATAAGCTATCGCATCTGCTAATATTTCATATGCTTCATCTGGAAATCCAACGATTTTTTGTAAGGGTTTAATTATTTTTATAAAATCTTTACGGACGTGCTTGTTCATTTTTACACCAACAGCAATCTCTCTTAATAATATCAGATGATCAACTGCAATATATCCCATATATTGTTGTTCAACTGGTGGTTGTTCTACAATCTTTTTTGCATGTCTAGATAGAGAGTATATTTCTTCTTTTGTAAAGTTAGCTGATTTTGCATATCCAATTAAACGTTGAGCTGCCCATAATCTTCTATCGGGATTCTTAGATAACATTAATAATTGGAAGCGATAAATTATTTCCATTCTGTTTTTTGGTAGACTTGTTGTTACAAGTAAAAATCTTATCCCAAATGCAGCTAGAATTAAACCTGTGAGGATTAGTAGGATCCAAATTCCGTTTACCGGAATTTTGAAAACGTGTAAAGTCTGGATCAATAGCCCTGATAATATCAAAACAATTCCCCAATTTTTGGTTTGAGCTGCATCTTCTGCAATCTCCTTCATAATTGCTAGATCAGCTGAAATATGTTTTGACATGAAATGAAAAAGACTTTTGACTTCTAAATAGTTATTATGCGGATATGAAAGAGGGGGGATTCTCAAGTTAAATTTAAAAACAAATAAAATTCTTAGCGATATTTGAATTAATAATATTATGATTCTGAGAAAATGTATAGATTGATCAGCAATTATTAATTAAGTTGATTTTCAAATTACAATCGTGTCAAGTACTTCTGGAGATTTAATGATAAGTAGACTATTAGTATTACTCCAAATAATATTAATTCCCATTTATTTTGCATTGTTCAATTGGCTTTGGCTTGAGGAGATTAAGGAATTTTTTGGTCAAGATAATTTTATTATTAATTTGTTACCAGATTGGTTAATTTGGTTTGAAACTTATTTAGCAATTCCAGTATTTTTCTCCCTTCCTTGGGTATTATTTTCAATTATTAGAGCAACAAAAATTGCAAATACCTATACATTAATGGGAAGAGCACTTGGTAAAGTAAGAATCGACCAAAAATTATTCTATGGAATAAATGCATCATTTACATTAGTTTTCTTTATTTTACCATTTACAAGTCCTCTAATAACAGTAATTGGAATTTTTGTGATTTTTAGAATCGTTTCACATAAAATGTTATTTGGCAAAATATCTTCTTTGTTGTGGTTCATTCCTGCTCTGATTATTAATATCATTCCTGGGCTAATTGCTTACGTTTTCTATTCCAATTTTAAAGTATTATTTGATCAGTTTTTCGATATTTGGAGGGATAGTATCGAGGATCAATTTTATGTGGGTCTTAGTCTAGCAATCGGTATTACAATTGGGAATTTCTTGACTTTCCTCCATGAAAGAAATGCAAGAGGAACAAGATCAAACCTTGATCCTTACAGATTAATATATCTGATTAAATTTATTTTATTTGGTTTGATGCTGTTTATCTATTTCCTTGTTGATGTGGAATTGTTAAATCTCATTAATATTATAGTAGGGTTACTAGCTTTTTCTGAATTTGTTTTTCGAAGATTAAGCAAATTGCCATCTGATAGCTCAGGTGCTAATTTTATGGTGTTTGCATTTATTGTTATCAATTTTATTGCAAATAGATTAAAAGATTCAATCAGTACTGATATATTCAGAGGAATTATGATCACAATTTCTGGTTGTATTTTCTTTATATTATTCTTGATTAGCTATAAGTATTCGCAAGATGAAGAATTAATATCAAGAAACTAAAGCAGAAACTCTGGAAACTCTGCAACTTTTATTATGGGTAGATAGACATATTTTGAGTTTGAGGTAAATTTATTTACAAATTCCCAATCTTCACCGATATCTTCTCCTGCAAATTTATATCTAATAATATTTGTTTTTGGTGGCTCTTCTATCTCTGCAACTAAAGTTATTGGTAACCCACGCAGATTGTACCACCCCGGAACCAAATGTGATATAGCTAGAAGATGTTTTCCTTCTTTTATTCCATAATACAAAAATGCACCCCTATTTTGTGCATTGGATACAACTAATCTAAATAAATCTAAAGGAGTATCTAGTCGTAATATTTGTGCTTTTTGAATTTCAATATCCACCATAATTGACCTTTTACAATTAATACTATAAGCTTAGGTACTTGCTTTTAATTAAATTGCAACAAACATATCAATTAAATTATTGATTTTATGGATCACTTTGTAACACATTCATTAAGTTAAAATTACTTATTCTAAAGAGAAAATTAGATATATTTCTAAGTGGGCTGGTAGATCAGACTGGTAGATTGCTTCGTTCGCAAAATTTTAATTCGAAATATGAAGAGGCCGCGGGTTCGAATCCCGCTCAGTCCATTTTAATTTAATTGCTTCTCATCTTATTAACAAATAATATTTAATTGCTAACCATTAATATCATCATATTTTTCATTTAGATATTATTGAGGCAGATAATGGCATCTCGCAAAATTCCATTTGTTGATCCAAACATTACTGAAGACGAAATTATTGCTGTCTCTGAAGTTTTAAGATCTAAAAATTTAGTTGAAGGTAAGCGTGTAAGGTCATTTGAAAGGAAATTTGCAAAATTATGTGAAACAAAATATGCAATTGCTTGTTCAAATGGCACAACAGCTCTACACTTAGCAATGGAATCTAGCCCCTTAAAACCGGGGGACGAAGTCATAACTACTCCATTTACATTTATTGCAACTAGCAACTCAATTCTTTTTACGGGAGCAGTACCCAAATTTGTTGATATTGATCCTGAAACATGGAATTTGGATACAGAAAAAACTGCAGAAAACATCACTGAAAAAACCAAAGCTATTATGCCTGTTCATATATTTGGATTACCATCAAATATGCCATATTTTAGAGATTTAGCTGAGGACAAAGACTTATATTTAATTGAAGACGCTGCCCAAGCTCATGGAGGGAAAATTAATGGGAAACATGTTGGGGGTTTTGGTGAAGTTGCCACATTTTCACTTTACGCAACTAAAAATCTAATTTCAGGGGAAGGTGGAATAATCACAACGAATAATGATGATTTGGCTACTGAAATAATATCTTTAAAAAATCATGGCAGAACTCCAAAAGGTGGGTATACGCATGATAGAGTTGGGTATAATGCAAGAATGAGTGATGTAACCGGGGCAATTGCAGATGTCCAAATGGACAAGCTAGCCTCAATGTTAAAGAAAAGAAAAGATATTGCGGAAATTTATCGAAAAACGATTGATGAGATTACTAATATTAGTTTTCAAAAAGTGCCAAAGGGATATGAGCATGGAAATTACATTTTTGCAATTGATACGCGACGGCATTCTAAGAAACCTACTGAGGCAATAAAAGAATTGAATGAGTTCGGTGTCATGGCCAGACCTATTTATTCAACTCTTAGTTATCAACAAAATAATTTTAAAAATATTCAAGATTGGAGATGGGCTACTTTTGTTAATTACCCAAATTACAATCTTACCAAATGCCCAAATGCTGAGGAGATAGCAATAAATCATTTTGAAATTCCTGTTGTCCCTAGTTTAAGCAGTAATGAAGTAGAAAAAGTTCAACAAGCCATTACTGAAGTGTTTTCATGACACTAAAAATTGGATTGATAATTAACCCAATAGCAGGAGTTGGAGCAGCATTAGCCTGGAAGGGAACTGATAATGTAACTAAAGCATGGGAAGCAATTGAAAATGGGGAAAGACAACCAGTTTGGGATATTGCAAAACGTGCCTTACAGAGCATTAAATCGATAGATAAGTATGAATGGTACCTTGGGGGAGAATTTTCTCATCTAATACAAGGAAAAGTAGTATATCAATTACCGACAAAGAGTGATTCAAATAATACAAAATCAGCTGTAGCTAAGTTAATTGAGAAAGATGTGGACATAATACTTTTTATTGGAGGAGATGGTACTGCAAAGGATGTTACAGAAATTTCGAGCGAAATTCCAATATTAGGAATCCCTGGTGGGGTTAAAATTTTTTCACCATGTTTTCTTCATAAACCAGAAGATTTAGGAGATTTCTTAGAAAAGTGGTTAGGTAAAACAAATGAGGTGGATATTTTGGACTTAGATGATGAAGAATATCTTATGGGAAATACCATATCGATTTTGGTAGGATCCGCAATAATACCTGAATCTACTCATATTCAAGTGGGAAAATCTTCTTTTAACTCTACAGATGATTTGCAAACGTATTCATTAATTGCCGAAAGAATCCGTGAAGAAAATTGGTTGGATTCCAAAACTATTCTGGTTGGTCCAGGGAGTACGATGAAACAAATATTTTCCCAACTAGATTTATCTGTATCTTTACTAGGGGTAGATATTATAAGTAACGGACAGATCATGAAACTTGATTGTACTGAAACTGAAATCAATAATCACCAGATAGATCAAATTTGGATAACTCCCATTGGATCTCAAGGACACATTTTTGGGAGGGGAAATAAACAAATTGGCATTAAAATTTTAGAACTTTTACAAAAATCAGACATAAAGATTTTTTCAACACCGTCAAAATTACTTGAAACTCAAGTTTTATACTTGGATATTGGGAATAGTGAACTAGATAAGAAATATCAAGGTTATTATCATGTTGTCACGGGTTATTATGAGGAAGTAATGAGAAGGGCTGAGTAATTTATTGATTTTGTTTTTGCCTTTCACTTAATATGGGATTTTTTGCTAAATTAAATTCATCCAATCTTGATCTCCCAGTTAAATATGGAGCGTGTTTCACAATTTCAGGATCTGAATATGCTAGATCTGATATCTCTTGAAATGCTTCTGAGATTCTATCAAGTGAAAATTTAGTTTCAGCTTCAGTTGGCTCTATCATTAAAGCTTCTTTAACAATAAGTGGAAAATATACAGTAGGTGAATGAATACCATAATCTAAAATTGCTTTAGCAATATCACCTGCATTAACTCCAGTTTCCCGCATCAAATTAAGTGGTGATGCAACGAATTCGTGTTTTCTTGGCACCCCTTTAGCAAAGGGGACTGAAAATCCTTTGATTGATTGAAACTTATACATCAGGTAATTTGCATTTAAAACTGCAGATTTACACATATCACGGATCCCAGGTCCACCATTACGGTAAAGAAAAGCTAATGTTCGAAGAATTATTCCAAAATTGCCAAAATATGTGTGAACTCTCCCAATTGAATCAGGTCTCTCAAAATCAAAATGATAGTAATCACTATCCTCAGTGTAGGTTGCAAGAGGATATGGTAAAAATGGTTCTAGTTTTTGAGCTACTGCTACAGGACCACAACCCGGACCACCACCACCATGGGGACCACTAAATGTTTTGTGCATATTAAGATGCATAATATCAAACCCCATATCTCCAGGTTTGAGCATTCCTACAATTCCATTATAATTTGCACCATCGAGATACATTAATGCTCCTGCTTCATGAACGAGTTTACTAATTTCAAGAATATTGGGTTCGAACAGACCCAAAGTATTTGGATTGGTTATCATAAATACAGCGATTGAATCATCCAGAGCTGCTTTCAATGCATCCATATCTACAAAGCCATCATGATTCGATGGAATTTCTACCACCTTGAAACCGGCCATTGCTGCAGACGCTGGATTAGTCCCATGAGCAGAATCTGGAACCATTATTTTCATCCTATTCATCTCACCCTTCTTTGCAAAATAATTTCTAGCAATTAATAATCCCACGTATTCTCCTTGTGCACCAGCTGCAGGTTGTACAGTAACTCCGGGTAGACCGGTTATTAATTTAATTGCCTCTTGAAGTCGATAAATTACTTCAATAGTCCCTTGCATAGCACTCTCCGGTGCGTTGGGGTGCATGTTGCTAAACCCTGAAAATTTTGCAATTCTTTCATTTACTTTTGGATTGTATTTCATTGTACAACTACCAAGCGGGTATTCACCAACATCAACTCCATGATTCATTTGAGAAAGACGGACTACATGTCTTACAACTTGTAATTCAGATACTTCTGGAAGTTCTGCTTTTGTCTTTCGTTGCCATTCATCAGGTAATGAAGAAGTTGGAATATCGAATTTTTCAGGAATATGAAATCTTCTACCAGTATAGCTTTGATTCATTATTAAATCTTCATTCCATTTGGCTTGTGTTCGTTTTTTCATAAAATGGCCTCCCTTATTGCAATAACAAAATTATCAAGATCTGATTTTGTATGCAATTCATTTACAGAAATTAATCTTAAAGTTGTTTTAGCTAATATTTTATGCCCAGGAATAAATCCATTTTCCATACATTTCCTTGTTATCTCACTATGTGATACTTCTCCAAAGTCTACTATGAATTCACTAAAAAATGGATCAAAATATGGGGCCGTTACCCCATCCAATTTATTCAATTCAGAAGCAAGGTAATGTGATTTGTCGTATAAACTTTGTGAGAGTTCAATTATTCCTCGTTTTCCTAGTGACGAAAGATAAATTGCAGCGTTAATTGCGGTGATTGCTTGATTAGTGCATACATTGCTAGTGGCTTTTTCTCTTCTTATATGTTGTTCTCGGGTTTGGAGGGTGATACAATAACCTACATCGTCAGAATTTAATTCTTTAGTCGAACCAATAAGTCTCCCTGGAATTTCTCGGATCCATTTTCTATTATACTTCATAGCTAGAATTCCTAACAACGGCCCTCCAGAATTTATACAATTTCCCAATAATTGACCTTCACCAACGGCAAAATCAGCGCCATATTCACCCGGTGGAGAAAGAATTCCTAGAGAGATCGGATCAACACCTATAGTGATTAATGCATCAGATGAATGAACTATATCACATAAATCAGCAGGATTTTCACTTAATGTTCCAAAATATGATGGAACTTCAAAATAAAGACCAGCAATTTCTCGTTCTTTTTTAGGTTTCTCAGATTCACTTGAAAATATATTTATTAGTGCCTCTATATCAACTAATCCATTTTTTGCAGGTACCACTTCTATTTCAACATCTGAATATGCTATGTATGATTTAGCCACAGCTAATCTATCTGGAGAAACTGGTTCTGCAATCAATAACTTCCTTCGTCGAGTTATTCTTCGCATAATAAGTAACACTTCACCAATTGCACTACCCCAATCATAGAGAGAGGCATTAACAACATCCATTTCCAATAATTCAGCAACCATTGATTGATATTCATATGTTAATTGAAGTGTCCCCTGTGAAATTTCAGGTTGATAAGGTGTATAAGCCGTGTATATTTCACCACGTTGCATAACTTCTTCAACAGCTGCTGGGACATATTGTTGACGGACCCCACCACCAAGAAATGAAACAAGCATATCCTTATTCTTATTTGCAATGGCTTTGAAAAAGCGAGTAAGTTCTGCTTCTGAGTATGGGCCTGGAATTGCTATATCTTCTTTAAGTATTAAAGATTCAGGAATATCCGAAAATAGCTCCATTATATCTGAATTACCCATCTCCTTTAGCATCTCTTCTCGTTCTTCTTCACTTGTTCCTATATAAGATTCATAAAATTTATTCATTTCAATCAGTTTTTGTATAGTTAAAATTCAGCCAGTTCGTCGGTTACAAGGTCTGCATATTTCTGAGGTGAAAGCAGTGAACTTCTATCATCAGATCTTGGTTTGATTTTGATTAAATATCCTTTTTCATAAGGAGAATCTGTAACCAACTCTGGTGAATCTTCTAAAACTTCATTGACTTCAATTAGAGTGCAATCAAATGGAGCATAAATGTCACCCGTTGCCTTTAAAGCTTCCACAACAACTATTACATCCTTCGCATCAAAATCCTCATTAACATCTTCAAATTGTACGTAAGAAATCTCACGAAGCATTTTTTGTGCATAATCTGATATACCCATCATCCAAGTTCCATCTGGTAGTTCTTTCACCCATTCATGCGATGTAAGATAGGAACGATCAGTTGCAATCTCATAATTATCTATTTTTATAAAATCCATATTACCACTTGATTAACTAAATGTGGTAACTTAGTTAGATTTATGAAAATGCTTACGTGAAACAATATATTTTGTAGTAAAAATTTGTATATTGATTAGATAACTAATGTACATCTAAGAGCGTAAAATAATGATGTAATTTAGAAATTTTTTACGTGTTGCGTAACGATCATAATATGTACTTTTTTCATTTTATTGATTTGTGGAGTCAGGTCCAGATTTATTAGAAAAGAGTGAGGAACCAATCAAATTCGCTCTAGTTGGAATTAGTGGGATTTTTGTCAATTTACTAGTATTATTTCTCGCCTACGATGTATTTGAAATATTCTATGGATTATCATTGGCAATTGGATTCATGTTTTCAGTAACGTCAAATTATATTCTGAACAGAATTTGGACTTTTAACAGTAAAGGATCAATACTTCCAGAATATTTGAAATATGTTGCTTCCAATTATACAGGGTTCTTAATTCAATTATCTGTAGTATTTACTGCTAAAAAACTAAGCCCGAAACAATATCTTGTGATACCATTTATTGACTTGAATATAGATATAATATATTTTGCTAGTTTGTTCGGCATTTTCCTAGGTTTTGTCTCTAACTTTCTATTCTCGAAATTCTTTGTTTTCAACAATTCGGATAATGTTTAATTTTGTTATTCAAAAGGCTTTTTCTTGTATAAACTTCTGCTTAATAGTCCTGCAAGTATAATAACAAATGCTATCCCGAATATTAATCCCCAATTTATTTCAGCCAAATCAACACTCTCAAAATAATCACATTTTTCACATTCAAGGGTGGCAATACTCTGTAAAATTAAATCACTTGGAGCTGTTACGAGGGGTTGTTTATCCCCATATTTATCATAATACTCTAGAGAAGTTTTTTGAATTATTGATGTCCCAGCTTCAGTGACATTAACAGTATATCGCAATCTAATCTCCTCTAGATTATCGATTCTATCTAGATTCATTGTAAAATTATTCTCATAGATATTGAAATAATTTAAACTGATATTCGTTTTTGTGATTTGATTTTCTATTGATACAGTTTCATTATATTCCATTGCGGTTCCATTAAACATCTTATAAGGACTTTGTATAAAAGTTAATGAAGATTGAATTGTCTGTGTAATGGTTACATTATTGAGAGTGTCATTTGAGAAATTTTTTATCAAAATAAATATTTCTACTATGGTTCCTTCTATTATTTGCTCAGTATCAGAAGCCATCATACCTAAAGAAATTATATTTTCCGCTGGATCGGGTGTAAACGCTATTCCGTTATGCATTGCAACTGGTGAAATGAATGTTAATATTAACAAAATTGAAAGGAGTTTAAATATTTTCAACCTAGAACCTCAAAATAATAACTATATTTTCACTTTATTGTTAGCTTATATAATGATTATTTTGGTTTACTAGAATTCAAAGTACTGATTCTTCAAAATTTATCTGATAGCCAAAAAAAATGTATCATCATATGTGAATAGTTTGTTTCGTTATTACCCACTATAAACAATTTATTTTTATTCCGATATGGATATAAGAAATTATGGTTTGCGAAATCACTGAATTAAGATACTCATTGAATGGTATATCTGATTCGCAAATTCAGACACTATTTAATCAAATACAGAGAGATAATAATCAATTTATCATTAAAAGGGTAACAGATCCTAGTGTGGCCTTATCATCAGATGATATTTTAATTGAAGGAAAATTTTCAAGTGAATTCCTAAACGTGTTAGCTAGAGTTTTTCCCCCTCCTCTTGCATGTAAAATTCAATTTGAAGGCAATTTCCAAGAAAAACTTCGGGAATATGCAGCATTCTCTTGGAGCTATAAAAATATAGTATTATTGGGAGTTACTGTTTTTCCATATGTTGAAGTACAATCTTATATTGGTTTTACAAGCTCTACTCATTTTCTGAATTTAATAACATCAACCAAAGCAGCCACATTATTGAAAGGTTTATTGCTTATCAAACCCAAAGGACTGATTTCGTTTGACAAAAATGTCTTAACAATGGTTATGCCAAATCACAGAATTGATTTTATTATTGCTTGGCTTAATCAATTAATGGTAGCTGAAGTAAATTTGAATTGGTTGTCTGGAAGTACAGGTGAACTTGATGAAGAACTAGCAGCTTCAGTTAATTTCGTCAATCATTCAAATTTGGAAGAAATAAATAGTTGTCTTGAAAAAGCTATTGTAATACAAGCTGGAGAACTAAAAACTGTTTTCAGAAGAGCATTGGCTAGTATTCAACCCGTATAATTCTATATCTGGAATAATGTAACTTAATTTCAAACTGACAATAACTGATTTTTATTCTAAGTATATATATAATAAATGTGGACTTAGAAGATTTCTTTGAAGTTACTTCGACAAAAGAAATGGGTGATGTTATTAATTGAAGGAAAATTTTCAAGTGAATTCCTAAACGTGTTAGCTAGAGTTTTTCCCCCTCCTCTTGCATGTAAAATTCAATTTGAAGGCAATTTCCAAGAAAAACTTCGGGAATATGCAGCATTCTCTTGGAGCTATAAAAATATAGTATTATTGGGAGTTACTGTTTTTCCATATGTTGAAGTACAATCTTATATTGGTTTTACAAGCTCTACTCATTTTCTGAATTTAATAACATCAACCAAAGCAGCCACATTATTGAAAGGTTTATTGCTTATCAAACCCAAAGGACTGATTTCGTTTGACAAAAATGTCTTAACAATGGTTATGCCAAATCACAGAATTGATTTTATTATTGCTTGGCTTAATCAATTAATGGTAGCTGAAGTAAATTTGAATTGGTTGTCTGGAAGTACAGGTGAACTTGATGAAGAACTAGCAGCTTCAGTTAATTTCGTCAATCATTCAAATTTGGAAGAAATAAATAGTTGTCTTGAAAAAGCTATTGTAATACAAGCTGGAGAACTAAAAACTGTTTTCAGAAGAGCATTGGCTAGTATTCAACCCGTATAATTCTATATCTGGAATAATGTAACTTAATTTCAAACTGACAATAACTGATTTTTATTCTAAGTATATATATAATAAATGTGGACTTAGAAGATTTCTTTGAAGTTACTTCGACAAAAGAAATGGGTGATGCCCAATCGACTGAAAAACAACCAGTTGAGGATAGAGAAGAAGAAATCAAAGAAGAGAAACTGAATGACACACAAAATCATGAACGGATAGAAAGAATAGGTGATAAATTTGAACCTGAAATATTTGAGCTAGGACAAGATATTGAGGATATTTTACTACTTGATGTGATTTATGAGCCTGTTAGCTCCAAAGCACAATGTATTTTTTATCATGAACCAAGTAAATCTATTTACAAATGGACGGATACAACTGGCCATCAGCCATATCTATTAACACATTTAACAGAAGAAGGAATCAAGAAAATTGACAAAATTGTTAAATCTTCTGAATATGTAAAAACGGAGACTGTAAAGAGATTTGATCTATTAGGGGAAAAAGAGATTAATATAACAAAATTATATGGAACTAACCCCCTTGCAATTGGAGGAAGACCCAATTCATTTAGAGAGCTTATTGATCCAACATTTGAATCAGACATAAGATATCATTTCAGTTACGTTACCGATAATAAATTAACACCTGGTACCTATTATAAGGTTGTAAGAGGGAACTTAGAACCTAGTGGTGGTGATATTGACAAAGAAGTCGAAAAAGAACTTACAGAAGCATTTCAAGGTGAAAAAAAAGAGCAATTGCAAATGCTTGATGAATACATGCCTTTGCTATTTCAAAAGATTCCGGATGTTTTGAGATGTGCATTTGATATAGAAATCGGATCACCAAAAGGGATTATGCCAAATCCAAATAAACCTGTTGAAGAAATTATTTCTATATCTTTGGTAGACTCAGAAGGTAGGAAAATTTGTTGGGTATTAAATAGACCAGAGGTTGATCAAGAGGTCGATTTCGACGATATCATTGTTAAGAGATATGATAATGAAATTTCTCTGTTAGAAGATTTCTTCGACATTATCGATGTTTATCCTATTGCCATATCTTTCAATGGGGATAACTTCGACATGCCATATATCTTTAATCGAGCAATTCGCTTAGGTATAGATAGAGCTGATATCCCAATTAAAATGAAACGAAATGACGTCGCTTTTTCAAGCTCAGTTCATCTTGATCTCTATCGATTTTTCAGACAAGCAGCAATTAGAATTTACGCATTCGGAGGTAAATATGATAATACATCCTTAAATGAGTTATCTGTTGCGTTATTAAACGAAAACAAACTTGAACATCCCGATGTTTGGATTAACGAAATGGATCTAGCTACACTGGTGAAATACAATGTCATTGATGCTGAATTAACTTTAAAATTAACTCAATTTGACGATAATGTAGTTCTTAATTTAATGTTTATTTTAATGAGAATATGTAAAATGCCACTTTTTGATTTCAGTAGAATTGCAGTTAGTGGATGGCTACAATTGTGGTTAATTTATGAACATCGAAAAAGAAACTATTTAGTACCAAGAAAAGATGATATATTATTAGCTAAAGGAGAAAGTGCAACAAGTTCTGCAATAATTGAGGGTAAAAAATTCCAAGGGGCTATTGTATTAGATCCAAAACCAGGTGTCTGGTGGAATGTGAGAGTGTTAGATTTTGCATCGTTATACCCCTCAATTATTAAAAACAGAAATCTATCATATGAAACTATCAGATGCAACCATGAGGAATGCAAAACGAACATTGTTCCTGAGGTTAACCATTGGGCATGCACAAAAAGATTAGGGATATTCTCTATTGTATTAGGTTTTATTAGGGATACACGAGTTAATTGGTTCAAACCAAGATCAAGTGATAATAACCTAAATGAAAAAGAAAGAAGGATTAATCAAGTCATTCAATCATCACTCAAAGTGTTGATCAATGCAGGATATGGTGTATTTGGATCCACTACATTTGATTTCTATTGTCCCCCAGTTGCTGAATCTACAACTGCCTATGCAAGAGATGCAATAAGGAAGACCCAAGATTATTCTGAAAATACATTAGGAGTACCTGTTTTGTATGGGGACACAGATTCAGTTTTCCTCTATCAAATAACTGATGAACAAACTGAAAGATTAATTGCGTGGGGAATTGAACATATAGGTGTTGAATTAGGTACTGATTATATTTTTAGATATGTAATATTCTCAGATCGTAAGAAGAATTATGTTGGAGTGACAACCAATAATAAAACAATCGTTAAGGGTCTAATGGGCAAGAAAAAGAACACACCTAAAATAATCAGAGATAATTTCAGTCGAACTCTAGAGATTTTAAAAACAGTTTATAGTAATGACGAACTTGAACATGCAAAGGAAAGAATCATTGAGTTATTACAAGCAATGATTTACAAACTTGAAAGTGGGAATTTCACTGTTGACGATGCTTCCATTAGATTAACGATCTCAAAAAGGGTAAAGGAATATGGAACATGGACTCAAACGATGCAGGTAATTGCTCAAATTTATGACAATATCATTAAAGAAAAGGAGAAGAAAGGTGAAAAAGAAGAGATATCTGACTCAGAACGGATTGGAATAGGTGATCAAGTGAAATTTGTAAAAATTGCAAAACCAGTTAGAGTAAATGTTCAAAAGAAATTTGGATTTGCTTTTCCACCAGGTGTAAAGGAGGTTACTGTAAAACCAGTTGAACTTATGACAGATGATGATATTATTGATGGGAAACCATTAATTGATTCAGCTGAAGCTACATTTTCCCAATTTTTGTCTTCTATTGGAGTATCGTGGGAAAGGATTATGGGGATACAATCCTTGGATGATGATTGGTATTAGATTTTTTTATATCGCACGTACGAACTGCAGTTTGAAAAATGAAAAATAACATTTTTCAATTTTATATTCACTCAAGATAAATAGAGATAGATATTTCAAAATATTATAGAGATTCAAGGATAAAGAACGATTGCTATGAGTATACAAGAAATAATAGAGAAAGGAGGAACCTATGTATTTGACCCTGCTGAAACGACACTACTACCTGATGAAATTTTAGCAAACTATGGTAATTTTATAGATTCAATTTGTATTGTTGCCAAATCCGAAGCTGGATCATCGTATTATGCAAGTAGCACTGCCCCTAAGGACCCTAGATTTGGAGAAATATATTCATCATTTGCTCAATTAGCTTCTGATATTGGTATTCAGGTTTACGCGATGGTTCATGGAAATATTGATGGTTTCTTTTCTAGGGACCCTAATTTTCAAATGCATCGTAGCGGAGGTACACCAATTGAAGGATATGTATGTCCAAGTCAAGAAATCTATTGGCAATATTTAGCAGAAGTTGTTTCCGAGATTGCAACTAAAAGTAATCTTGAAGGAATTATTTTGAAGGATGTATTATATCCCCGGGATCAATCTTGTTTTTGCGATAATTGCCGTAGAAAATTCGCTTTAGCAAATGATATAGATAGAGATTTTTCATTGGAGCAGATCAGGAAAAGATCTAATCTTTTTTCAAAATGGCAAAATGATAGAGTAGAAGCCTTGAGAAATACAATATCTACCGTTGTAAACAGAGTGCATAAAGAAAATAAAATTGATATTTTATCAGAGGTTTTACTTGATTCTGCAACTAATTATTTTGAAGGTGCCAAAGATCATTTTGGTCAAGATATAGGAGTAATTACACAACTTACTCCTCATGTTCTTCTTCATATCCATCCTTGGAGTGATTTACCTTCCAATAATGTTGAATTGGGTAAATTAAAGGAGCAATTGCAACCCTATGAAAATAGATTATCAACAGGTCAGAATTCTTTATTTGCTTGGGATGTTAATCCGACTAATTTTGAAATGTTAACTGAATTAAAAGATACATATTCATCTTCGCGAATATTCTTTACTGACTACAAACCATCTTCATACCTTAATAGACGAACATTAAACTTGAATTTGGGTGTATAAAACTCCTTTAAACATCCAGATTGGAATCTGCTACACCCATCTTCACAAAAACATATCCAGAAACGAAGGTTGCAAAAATTCCTAATGCAGAATATCTTACGTATCTAAGAATAAAACCAAGGAAAGTTAAATCGTCAGTTATATTGGCAAATATCGCATCCAAACCGAATAAAATACTAAAACTAAGGAATAATCCGATTATAACTCTTACAATAGCATTTCCTAAGGATTTTGTTTCTGCTTCAAAACCGACATATTTATTTTCTAAATTATAACCTAAAATTAATCCTGTAATCATACCGGCTAAAGTTGCAAATATCTCTCCATCAGGTCCAAAGTTGGATAATAGTCCAGCAATAAGGACCATTAGAAATGTACTCCCAACAATTACACCTAGCGCTAATGTAATAGGTATTGCTTGCCATTTTTCGACAAATTTATCTTCATTTACAAGGATAAAATATGTTATAATTATTCCAAAACCCCATCCAAGAATTATATCTTCAAAATAATGTACACCCAAATATGGTCTAGATAATCCTATCAATAAAATCATGACAATTGCAATAATTCTTGATTTTGGTGATTTTATTTTAGAATTCAAATATAGCCAAAATGAGGCGGCTCCCATTGCATGACCTGAAGGCGTTGAAAATTCGGTAGCTGTTAACTCGATATCATCTTCATTTATTGCCCAATTATCTTGATATGTACCATCATTAACATAGGGTCTTGGGTTCCTTACAATCACTTTAATCATTTGATTAAGTGCTGAAGAAAAAATAGTCACAATAGTTAACCTCAGGGCGACATTTTTGTTGTACAACCAATAAATACCAAGTACAAGTAATATATACCCCATCTCAGAGCCTAAAAAGGTAAAGAATCTAAAAAAAGAAGTTAAGAAATCAGTACGCTTATCTCGTACCCAATCGATAGCATCCTGATTGAAGGGTAAATCTGTCACAAGTTAGTGCTATAGAGTTTTTTAAAAAATGTATTCACAATTCATCGTTCGGATTTTATAAAATATTTATGACGAGTGGCTTCTGTATCAATCAAATCTTTTTTGTCTTGATTATAACCCTCAATATTTATCTCCAGATCATTCTGAAAAAATTCAGATTCAAGAATTGGTGAAGCATCATGATATGTCATAACTTCATGATTATTAGTATTTGAAATTATTACATCATACAATTCTATATCAGGATCTGACAATAAATAATCTTGATATTCAATAATATTGATATTTTCAGTGCTACGGTGAAATCGTATACCCACAAGAAATAATGCGCACTTTCAAGTTTAAATAGATACAGAGATAATTAAAAGTGATAAAATTGAGTTTCAAAGCTTGAAAAAGGCATTCAGAGTTATACGCAATTTAATTACCATAAAAAAATGATGCGGGGGGGATTTGAACCCCCGAACCACAAGGGCACAGAATTAGCAGTCCTGCCGACTACCAGGCTATCGCACCGCACCTAATGATACAATCAGTAAATTTGTTTTGACATAATGCTTCTTGAACAAAAAGCTGATTATGTTTACTCTTGTCAGTTAGTTTTAATTGATTTCGATTGTTAGCGCCATATAATTCTCAATCCTGCATTGTAAATAATAATTATAAAAATAAATATAGCTATAATCCTAGACATTATTAATATTGATTGCCAATATTTCTTGTGAGAAAAAATTGGTTGATGATACTAATCATTCTAATATCTTTTGGATTGATATTCAGTACTTTATCATCAATTCAAGCACAAGAGGCTTATCCTTCAAATTTAGAAATTGAGATTCATACATTGATTAATGAAGAAAGATTAAGATCTGTTCCAAATTTTCCACAACTTGTACTACATTCAGTATTAATTGAGATCGCAAGAACATACAGCAAATATTTGTTTGATGAAAATCATTTTGACCATGTAGATAAAGATGGTAATGGCCCAGGTGATAGATTAGATGAAGGAGGTATAAAATATTCAATGTATGCTGAAAATTTATATTGGTCTCGAAATATAGTAGAACCTCAAATAGCTGAATCAGCAGTTTCTGGATGGATACAAAGTGCTGGTCATTACGAAAATATGAAAAGTTTGACTTCATATACTGGAATTGGAGTTTATCACGAAAGTAATATCTACTATATAACTCAAATCTTTGTTGAAGCTTCAGATACACATATGCGATCAGTTGGATTAGTTTATGATAATGTAAATCTACAACCTTTGAGTGAGCCCTCAATTACTGAAAAATATAAAATAGAAATATTAGTATTTGGATTAATTGTAACAGTTGTTTTATTGGGAAAAAAAGCAGAATCACTCAATCGAAGATCTTTTCAACGATAGAGTGTTCTACTGGATGCTAAAGAATGGTTTTGTTTTTTTTAATTAACAGTTAGTTTTACAGATTTTGCTTCTTCAGATTTTGGTAAAGTAATTGTTAGTACTCCATCTTTTAAGGAGGTAACTGCCTCTTTACTATTTATTGGTTGAGCAAATTTAAATCTTCGTAAGAAACTTGTTGTAGTCCTTTCACGGTGCAAAAATTGGGTACTGTTTTCTTCTTCATCCTTCTCTTCACTTTCTTCAATGTTTGCTCGAAGTTCAAGATATTTAGCATTCACATCAATCTCAATATTTTCTTTTGAAATTCCAGGAACATTAGCAATTATAATGTATTCATCATCATTCTCTAATAAATCAACAGGAATTGTAGTATTCAAATTTTCATTTCCAAAAAATCGATTAATATCTCGATAGAATGGATGGGGGTTTCGTGTCTTATATTTCATTAAACTCATAATTTCGTCTCCGTTTTATTTGGTTTAGGTATTGTGGTACTGTACCACATGTATATTACTATGAATATACTAGTATATAAATGATCTGAATACGATAAAATAACGAAATTAAATCCGTTTTAATTTTTTAACAGAAATCCACGAATCCAAATATGTCAAAAAATTTGATGATCCAAAACAAGAATTGATGGTTTTATCATAAGATGCTAAAAGTATTCAATGGATTTTTAGTTATGCCAGAAAAAACTGTTTTGTATAATGCACATGTCAAGCTTGGGGCAGATATGGTTGATTTTGCAGGATATCTTATGCCAGTCCGTTATCAAACAACAATCATTGATGAACATCTTGCTGTCAGAAATAATGTAGGAATGTTTGATACCAGTCATATGGGTAGATATTGGGTTACAGGAAACGATTCCAAAAAATTTTTCGATTTTCTTGTTCCGAGAAACATTATGAAATTACAAGATGGAAAATCTGGATACACATTTATTTTGAATAAAGATGGTGGCTTCAAAGACGATGTAATTATCACCCAATTCACTGAAAAGGAATTTATGTTGATTTGTAATGCAGGCAATAGATCAAAAATATGGAAGTGGGTGAATGACATAGCAGGGGAATGGACAAAAGAAGGAAAGGATATCCAGTTAGAAGATCGAAGTGCCATTAGCTGTATGATAGCTGTACAGGGACCAAAAGCGATTCCTTTGCTCGAAAAAATTTTCAAAACCGAACTTCCTGTTAACAGATTCCGCTTTAAATGGGTTGATTTAAATAATGAAAAATTATTATTTTCGACTACTGGCTACACTGGTTCAGCAGGAGGAGAAGTTATATTGTTTGGGGAAATAAACAACATATTGGAAAAATCCATAGAATTATGGAATTTATTTCTTGAAAATCAGATTGTTCCTTGTGCTCTTGGATCAAGAGATACCTTGAGATTAGAAGCAGGTTATCGGCTATATGGTAATGATTTGAATGAAGAACTACATCTCCTTGAATCTGGATTAGATTTTTATCCATTTGCAGATATCGAAAAAGAAGCTGGATATATGGGACAACAAGCTGTTTTAGAAAAGAAAGGAAAAACTGAGAAAACAGTTGTTCCATTTAAATTATTGGGGAGAGGTATCGCTAGACATGACTATAATGTCTTAATAAATGATAAAGAGGTTGGTAAAGTTCTATCAGGTACTCAATCACCTATGACGAAAGAATCATTTGGTATGGCTTTGGTACCATTATCACATAAGGAAATTGGATCCAAGTTTATGATTCAAATAAGGAAGAAATTCATCGAGGCTGAAGTAATTAAATTACCTATTTACGATGAGAAAAAATATGGAGTTAACATTATACATCGTTGAAACAAGAGATTAAATTGAATTTTCAATTGTTTTAATTTTCTTTTTATCCAATGCAATATCAATTATTTTTGTAAATAAAAAAGAGAAAGCTATAGAACATTGTTCCTTTTCAAACCTATCATTTTTGAAACTCTGTTCATCAAGTTTTGAATCCAAAATTTCAATCATATCTTTTAACTGAAGTAATTCATTAAAATATGCATATGCAACCAGAGCTTCTCCTGCATCAGCTACTTTATCAGGTTTGGTTTTCTTGCCTAATTCTTTACGTAAATTCGCTATTTCCATTGCTTTTGTTAAACTCTTATCCCAAACATGCACACTGCCCTCAATTCCATATAAACCAATTTTCACTGATGTATAGAGAAAATTAACTAAAAAATCACCCAAATGAGCTAAATCTTTCGATTTCAGTATATTACGCAAAGACTTATCTTCAAGAATGGATTTTATTCCTACTAGAAGCATAATTAATTCACGAACTATAAATATTCGTCTTCAAATGCTTTTTTGAATTGCTCAGTATTCTCAATAAGTTTTCTTGATGCCTTGATTAAAACATCTTGGGGTTTTATATCTCCTTCAGTTCTAATTTGAAAAATTAAACTCTCTTCAAATGTACGATCTCTTGCGTAACCAGCTAAAATTACTCCATCTTCTTCAAGAGTGAGAATTCTAAGAAGATTGAACAAAGTATGGGGATCTTCGGTTACTTGAAAACGTATATAGTTTTTTTCCATCGCCTGAACTTTAATTTGCATTGGCTTCATATGTATCAGTATCCTTACGAACTTATTTCTTTTCTTGATCTTCAAAAGTACTTCGTTCCTTAACAATTTGATCGATTGTCAAAGTCGAGCAATTAGAATTGATCATCGATCGTGTTAGTGAATATTGTTTGTTTACTTATATAAAATTCAACCCTAAATAATAATACCTATTATGATGTAGTACAACGATTATATGCCAAGGGGACATTTTTTACCATTGCGGCTGGAAATGCGTATCGCGATTATAACAATAGAATGATAGATTTCGAGAAAGAAGATATGTATCCTAATAATTTTCCCGAATTTACAACAATATCTGGATATCAAATTAGATCTCAATCCTAGACTCAATGGGGAATACATCATTATTATAGTATTAAATCCAATTTTATAGATTTTGCAATGCCATTTGAGCTTTCAATGCTCAATCTTATTACGCCAATTGGAAAATTCCATCTCAGACCGGGGGGGACTAGTATTTCCACACCCTTAGCAGCAGGGGTAGTCGCATTATTGCATGCAGCTTGGTCATATAGGCATAGGTATCAATCATTAAATCAAACAGCATATGAGTCTGATTATATCTATCCACTACTTGAGATTTATCCTACAGAATTATATGAAGCCTTGAAAAAATCAGTTGAGCGGTATCAATACAGTTCCATTTTTATCACTCAAATCACCCTAAATAGCAATTTGGAGATAAATTCTGCAAGAATGATTGATAGATCTTTTAGGATAGGCTGGGGGGCTATTGATGTATATGATGCAGCAAGAATAATATTAGAGTCATAGATTCTATTTCAGTCATCAACGATGATTTTAATTCGGCCGTCACTTATATTCATTATTTGTAATAATTATTCAATATCAAAAGTAAAATCAATATTGATCGATGGAGGTTCGCTAATCTTTTGGGCAAACAGATTAAAACTAGCTAAAAACTAGTTTTTAATCAATTATCTAGTGAAATCAGAAAAAGTGATAAAGTGATAATAGTCTGAAAAATCGTCAAAAATGCTCCAAACTATTATCTTGTTGACCTTTACCCTTGCTAGCTTTAAACTTTACATTCCGCAAAGACTAAATGTTGCGAAATTTAAGCCTAAATTGAAATTTAGTGTAAAGACAGTTAGAAAATCGTCAAAATCCAAGTCCAATGGTTCAAATGGAAAAACCAATGGCAAAACCAATGGCAAAACCAATGGAAAAACAAATGGAAAAACCAATGGAAAAACCAAGTGGAGAGGAGTTAGGGCGGAAACCCTTCAAATAGCAGAATTATTATTACCCAAGGGTTCCAATCTAGGAAAAAAATTACTTCACATCTCTCATCGATCCTCGGATCAAGCAGCAAAAAGAAAGTATCATGCCTCTAACCGAGATGGCATTAGAGAGTTGATTAGTGAAGCAGAGGAGCTTGACACACAACTCAAGAGGCAAAGAAAGAAGAGTTTATCCCAAATTGATAAGGTAGACATTGCAGACATTGCGGATATTGCAGAGATTACTTCACACACAAAGAGAGACGAGAAAAGCAAAATCAAACAAGCAGTGCAAGCAATGCAAGCAGTGCAAACAAAGAAAAAACCTGGAAGACCTAATAATCCAATACCTACTAAAATAACCCACTTAGAAATTAACAAAGAAAAGCATATAGGACATAAATTAAAGGATCATGGACTCACATCTCATACAGTTATTGATATAGAAACTGCCATCAATAAATGGCACTTGGAAGTCATAAAATACCAATTCAGGCAGATTAACTGTCTTGATTGCGATGTGCTACTTTCACCCAAAGATGGCTGGCCTATTCCCAAAGCAGACCTCTATGGCCACTCGCTTAGGTCTTTGGTGATCTCTTGGCGGATGTCACTGGGTATTAGTTATGGAGATTGTGGTAAAATTCTTAGATCTTTGACCAGTCTCTGTGAAGCTAACGTAGCTGATACAAAGAAAATGCAACCAATTCCCATACCCAATAAGGATACCATGAAGAAATGGGTCTTGCAGGCAAGTGACAGCTTTAGTCCCCAACTCAACAGTTTGCATCAGCAGATACAGAGTAATAAGGTTCTTTACATTGATGAAACACCGATTTCCTTGAATGGTGAATGTTGGTTTGTCTGGGTAATTTGTATTGAGAAGAGCTACTATTATCTGCTCAAACCAAGTAAGGGCTTAGATGCCTTGAAAGAGGTGGTTGTGGGTTGTGAACCCATGGTGGCAGTAACAGACGATGCTGCAGTCTATAATGCCAAACGACTACGAGAACTGCTGGATTCGGATTTAGAGTTGCAGAAATGTATTGTGCATGTCTACCGGGTTTTGGATAAGAGCCTATGCACAATTATCTCAGAGCTGAAAAAGGCTAACAAGAAATCTACGAAATCTACGAAATTTAAAAAATTGGATGTTCTCAGTGAATACCAGCAAAAGTTGTTGGTCTTCATTCCGAAATTCATTGAACTGTTCTCTGTGGATAAGCGCAGTGAGGCTGAGGAAGGACTGGTGAAACTCTATGAACAGTTGGAGTTACCAAGGAAAGGCAACTTCAAATCCATCTGGGAACACCGTCATGAACTGTTTGTCTACAAGGATCCCAAATTTGTTGGTCAGCTACAAAAAACCAATAATATCGCAGAGCAAGGCATGAGAATTGTTGCCAGAATGCGAAAAAGGATCAGATGTTTCCGCTCTGACAAATGTCTGCAGGCTGAATTATCCATCTTATCACTATATGCGACTGTATCCAGTCGTAAACAAGATTTCACTAAATTTATGCTCAAAGGCTTGAAAGGAAAACTAAGTGATTCATTCGATGCATTTGAGCATCCCAACCCGCCTGATGTACCAGATCCGCCAGATTAATAATTTCACGATATCGAAACTTGAAATTGAGAATGCGGTTTTGTTGAGTAGTGGACACTAGAGCTAATAATGATAACAGATTGAGTTTTCTTCGATGTTTGGTACCTGAATCCGGGTTACTGTAGATTATTGTTTTGTTTTTGAAACTAACTGGAAAAAAATCTAGTTATGATGTTATCAATAGTTCAAAGATTGCCTAGAACATTAGCGAACCTCAATCGATGCATGATGTTTTTGCTTTGCGATATCGATTCCAACATTAATTTTAAAATTGGCAATTCCATTCATTTTCTAAGTACTCCTGTACTTGGAGGTCTACCCAGTTCAATACACCCGATTCTGGATCCTTTCTACTCTAAGCTTTCGTGCGAGCTATTCTCCTGGAATGCTCAATCTTATCTGCAGAGAAATGAAAGGTTAGCACAGTCTCGATGACGGGTTGCCTCCGCTATATTTTTTGAAAAATATTGAAGTCCCAATCGATTATTCGTGCTTAACCTCCATGCCTCCTTACGGAGACATGCTAATTTATTTTATTTTAGTGTACTAGATAAGTCTCGATAATATAGATTGGAATTATAAATCAGATTTAATTTTTAACATCAGCAAAAATGAGAATGATAAAAAATAGCTAGTCCAAGTCGCAAATATCAATAATTTTCCCTTGGAGTGCGTTACGATACTGTTCTATCTGTTGCACCACTTTATTCAAATTATGAGAGACAGCTTGGCTCTCAAGTATATCTAAGAATGAAAATATGTTCTCTCTAGTAATCTCAGATCCCAAAGCTACCGATATCAATTCATTAAATTCTTCAATATCCTGATAGTTTTCTTTGTGATAACACACAAAATGAGAAATCAAATAAAGATAGTAGGTAAAGTGGCTTTCTTTTTTGTTCCCAGGGAAATTAAATCTTTTGTATATTTGAATCATTGCAATTAATTCATTGCGAAACTCGTGATAATATGTGGAAATTAATTCTTTCTGGAATGTGAAATCAATATCTCTAATACTGGAATATACCACAAAAAATCTCTCAATTCTAGCATAGGTAGTTTCATCGATTAATTTACTCAATACAAATAAGAACGTATTAACCCTATGATCACTCAGCTGATCCAATTTGAAAGAGTCCATCTGAATTATATTTCTGATTTGTCCTATACAAATATAAAGCGAGACATCGACAATATCAGTTGAAAATTGGGTCTGAGTTTCTATTTCTTTAAGATGAACTAAGTATCTGCGTGTAGCCACTGGATTTGATAACCAAACCATCTTCCAAAACAGATTAAATAAACGATCAACAGAATCATGAAGGTTGATATAAGGATCATCAAATATGGGTAGAGAAGTCATGAGTAGATAATATCTTATATCAACTAATGCAGATAGTAACTGGTGAATATCATTCAGGTAGAGTTGAGATGTGGTTTCCATAGGTATCACCTATCAATCATTTGGACACAAAATCTCGTGATAATAAGCAGTATCCTCAAGGATTGGTAGTTCGAAAGTCGTGAAAAATTGGGTGGCAAACCGTTTATTCAAGTGGGTTACAAACTTGTCTACGCTCATCTCTTTAATGTTCTTGTCAAACCATGAATAGATACAGGAAGCAAAGATCTCCAAGTAGTTCCTCAGAGCAGTATCCCTCGGAATTTCTCTATAACCTAGCGTCGAACTAAATTTTCTTCTGAGATCAAGTTTTAAGTTACGGGTCCAGTGCGATAAACTAGGATTGATATGAGAAAGAGAAAATGCTCTGGGACTCAAATTATGAATAATATGCCTATACGAAGGATAAAGAGGGACATAAACCATCATCATATCACCGGGTATAAGATCGAAAGCAGTTGCTACATCACTGTGAATAATTATGACTGGCCAGTGATCCATAAAAAAATCAGATAAAGATAAATATTTGATGCTATCAATACCGGCAAAACAACCAAGAAATTCGTCAAGGTGCTCAGTAGTCTTTCTTTCAAGAGCATTGAAATCCTTAACCCCTCCTTCAATCCATTTTTTGAAGTCACTGTATGAATGTATCGAGACTTCTCCAATCATGGATGATAAATGTTTGATTGCGTTTGTTAAAAATCCGGTCTCCCAAACAAGAGCGGAAGAAGGATAATACTCCCTTAACGGGATTGGATCTCTATCCTCAAGGTGATATGAGACATGCTCAATCTCTATATAGAAGAATTCAAATCTATAGTCAAATATTTTATCGCGTTTGTGTTTACCTTTGTATCGCTCACCTGGAATTGTTGTTCTCCTATCAACTAGTAAGAATAGTTTTACTCTATCACACATACAATTAATGCTAGTGATCCCGCTCTCATCAGTTTTCATTTCTAAATTAGCAATCAATATTTTTTTATGATTGATTAAATGACGAATATTGATAGGAATGCAACCAGGACATTTGAAATCAAGAAGATGAAGTTCAATATCAAAATTATAGGTATCTGGTCGATTTGCTATGCGTTTTAATCTGGAATTTAGTTTCCTTTCTCTTGCTTTAATTCTTTTCTCAGTCTTGTTCTTTTTTATCCTGTTGAGTTTAGATAATATCTTTTGATCAAGAAGTGATTGTTGTTCCTGGATAAACAAGTAAATTCTCTTTGCATTAGATGGGGTTAATCCTTCAATATTTTCTAAATCTTCGAGGTCGTAAACAAGTAGTTCTCCAGGAGATTCTATTATATCATTATTCAATGCCTGAAGTGTCCTCTTCTTAGCTGCTGTTGATTGAAAATGAATCTGATCAAGGAATTCTTGGAAAGAGGTGTCCGCTATTAGCACACTTGTTAATAGATATCAATCGTATATAAGTAAACAAGGATTATTTACCAATCGAGTAGGAAAACCTCAGTAATATTATTTGAATTGATGTAGGCTCTCGGATTGATTTTTGATAACATTATTGTATTCAGTACTGCCACGCACTCCGTATTTGGATACAATTGCTTGAGCTCTGAATTTACGGTGCTGATTAGATTTAGTACAACTAATTGTGATAGGCAAGCTATTGGTCCTCTCTCTACTATATGACCAAGACGGTATGTATTTACTAACACTCTGCATCTCTCTCTGTTCAGTTTTCCTTGCTCGTGAGATAAAAAGACTCATGCTACAAAAATATTTAATGGAATATTCCAGTTTTGATATGAATTCTGGTGAAAAATGGACTTGTCCGAAATGACGTTCCAGACTGTTAGTAACAAGTGTGATGGTACCAAAGTAATGGCCCAATTGTCTGAGATAGATGAAGAGATGATGATGTAATCTGTCTCTGTGTCCAATAGTTGACATTAATCGCCCTATTCCTTTGAAATGGCTACTTGGGTATTGATTGCCTATTATCTCGGATAGATTGTCAATTATTACCATTCCAATCTTGGCGGGATCTTGTGATTTGAGATGGGTTAGGATCTCATCAAGATTTCGGGTGTTACTTACAAACAAGTTTTTTTCCAGTAGTGACTCACGTACTTTGTGAAACTCATTTAACACCTTCATATTTGCCAGTGGGGGCTCAAAAGATGAGTTGAAGTACAATACTCTTTTATTCCATCCACTATTTTTCCTGTACTTCATCATTTGTAGTGCTAGTGATTGGCATAGTTTGGTCTTTCCAATTCCTGGTTCACCTACAAGTTCTATAATCGATCCACTTCGGATACCCACACCATCTATTGATGTTGTAAAGTATCCAGCTCCCAATTCCTCATTCAACTTATCGATATTGGTTTCCAAGTATTCAAATTCCTGTTTCATCTCAGATACAGGCTTCAGATTACTACCCCTTAGCCTGATTAGATGCTTGAATAATATCTTAGCTGTGCTTTCTGATATGCCCTCAATGCACTCTATCTCATCTCTATTCATCATTAGTAATTGTCGAGTTAGATGTAAATCAGCTCTTTTCAGATTTTGAAGGGCGCGATCCCTTGTGCTTGGCATCTTGAATGGTACTTCTGCGATGAATTCCTCTATATTCATGTCGAGTATTGTAATTACACTCATGGAATAATAATATGTAGTGAATATTATATAAGTGAAATCAGAATTATGGATTAAAAGTACATATTGGCGATTACATTATTTTTTGTCGGCGCTAACATAATTGATCCTTAGATCTATCAGTATCAAGAATAATTGGACAAGAAATCAAATTCAACTATTGTCAATAAAAATAAATTCAACGATCTTGAGGGGAATTAGTATTATTCATAGAAAGAAAATACTATCTTATTGTTCTTTAAATAAATAAACAAATCCAACTCGTTTTCGTGCTTCTTAATTCGTTCATAGGCTGTAGGTGGAAAATTGACACGAACAGATCCGTCATTGTTGGAATAGATACCTCTGGATTCAGTAAACTTGAGTTCCTTATCTATATCATGATCATATACAATAAAAAGGATTTTCGTGTTCGAATTCGACAATTCGATTCTGACCGTATATTCACCTTCTTTATTCTGTAAAAAATGATAGACTTTTTTTGCAATAGTAAAACGATAGATGGTATTTTTCTTGCTGGATCTTCTGCTTCTGATCTTGAATAAACTGCGTTCTGTACGATATAAGCAATTTTCTTCTTCCTTGAGTGATAATTCTTCTGGAGATAATGTTGAATCAATAAGCAATTTATCCAACAACTCTATTCTTGTTTTAAAATCCCCCTCCCGTTCCAATTTTTGATAGATACCACGACAAAAACGACGAACTGATTTGTTGGGAACCTTGGCGATACAATCCTTCGCCAATGAAAGATAATCATCTTCTGCATATATTTCAAGCGGGTTATAGTATTCATTGCTAAATTGTTCTTCAAAGAGATCGAATAATGTCAATAGATTTAGTTTATTCACCCCAGAGATATCAACTCGTAGTGTAATATTATCAAATCTTAGAACTGCAACCATGCCCTCATCTACAAAGATGTTGCCTGGGAAAAAATTATCTAACCTTATAATAACAGGTTCATCAAAATCCATCATATCCATCATTGATTCATTCATGCACATATTTAGGTTTTAATTTTATATAAGTAAACAACTTTCATTTTGTCAATTATGATTTATTGTCGGTACGGATTCTGTCACTCTGGTAAAATTGTGATTATCTATAATAATGTAGAAAATTTAGTCGTTACGGAAACGGCTACTATCAGTTTCTTATTGCAATTAAAGGCTTGTATAAGGGGTAAGCAAGGATCGATCTAATCCATGATTTCGATCATATGAAAATTGATGTAACTCGAAGCAACCCTTAATTTAATTTAGATGAATCTAGATCGTCCAATAGTTTTCTACCAAATCCATGATTAAATTTCGTTGGTTTACCCCACTTTTTACGAGTTAAATACACATAAATGACAATATTGACAATTAGTAGTGAATATGCAATAAGTTGTTCAATGGAGAAAAAACCATCTTGCTCTTTGAATGGCTCATCAAGATTATAAAGTTCCTGAGTAAGGATATCATATTGGTATCTTCGTGTTATATGGTGATCCTGATCCTTGGATTCCCTGGTTTCATTAATACTGACAATTTCTCTATTTAGATAGAGAAGGATACCCGAATCCCGGTCATAGGTCATCTTGGTCGTCGTGTAAACTCCTTGAGTTCGATTTTTTGATGTATCACCAAAAAATAATCCTTCCGCTGAAATCATTTCAATCTCAGCTACCTCTTGATTTTCGGCATACTTATACTCTACATCGAGGAAATCTGAGGAATTAGAATTAAATGAGTACTTGTAAATAGATCCGAAGTTACTGAAGTACTCCCAATCTGTCACAATAACAATTGCACCTGGATAATAGGGGTTAACCTCGTATCTATCATCTCTGTAACCTAATATTTCACCAGAATGAGTAAAGTACACCATATTGTTTGGATCATGAATTTGATCATTAAATTCATTTTCAGATGCAATCAGATAAGTATTTATCGATTTGTAGATCGAATTTTCTTGGATGAGAAATTCAAAGTACTCCTCATCTCCCATAGGTGGCCCCCCAATAGCATAGGTAATATCTGCAGTTTTATACTTCAAGGTGGTTCCGCTATCGATCCTGAGTAGGTTATTATTTCCTGACGCTTGGGCTCTGGTAAGTAATGAGAGAAATAATATTCCAATTATGATTAGGTGATTGTATCTCATATAGATATATAATATTGAATTGTATATAAGAAAAAAAAATTAGTCGATAGTTGTAATCGATTTCTCAAACCATCATATCTATCATCAACAAGATAGATGATGATTTTCCGATCCCTCATATAACATGGTACTTATGGACATACGAATATATCTAGATCAATTTTATATTAACAAATAAGGAAAATCGATCAAAGGATCCATCACTCAATTGAGTCTTACAAAATATTAACTGACAGACATTTTCTCCACATTCTTTTCAACAATCTTCTTAATCTTTCCCAGGATAACTTTCATTAACAGATGTATATCTTTCTTATACCCACCAAATCTTGTGCTAATTAAATTGTTACTATTATCAAAGTGATGGATAATCATACCAGATCTCATGGAAAGATATACACCAGCAAACGCAATAGCAATTGAAATGTAAAATCCCATCATGAAATGTAATTTAGAAAGACCGACGTTTTCTTCGTAAATTATTATGAGTGCGACAAGAGGTGTGGTCAGATATAGCAAAAAATTACCAAGTTTCTTATATTGGTCCAAATCATCAACCTTCTTGATCTTTTCGTATCTGATAGATTTTTCAATCTGCTGATCATTTGAGACAAAGTTTAGAGTCTCGTCCCAAGAGGTCATTACGCCTTTATTGCCATCACATTTTATTCGACAAAGGTAATGTTGTATTTTCATTTTCATCTTACCAAAGAAAATTCCTGTCATAATAATAAATAAAACAAATTCTATATAAGAAACAAAACCAATTGATATTGTGTCGGTACGGAAATGGTTGAAATAGATGGAAACTGATTATTCCAGCCTTCTATCAATCGATTGATTTTATTATTGCAATTAATATTATCAGATATTATTTTACTTGTTTATTTAAATAAGAATTGAAGTATAGTAAGTACAGTAGTATGATGAATGTATCAATTATAGAGGAAATGTTATGATTGAAGGTAAATTAGGTTATGAAAGCGAGAAGCCAGAAATGAAATATCAGAGATCAAGTGAAATAGACAATTACACACAAGCTCATCACTTTCCCGGATTTATTAAGACTGAGGAAATAACCAAGCTTATCGAGATTACTCAGAATTTGGCAGAGATCATGAATTTATCTGAAAAGGATTGTGAAATAATATACAAAACTTATGTGAAGATAACTCAAAGAATCAGAGACAGTCAAAATGGCATAGTTTATTTCTCAGCCAAATACACAATCACATTGTTAAATGCCTTCAGGGTTAATCATCATTTGAGAAGCAGGCATATATTAGAATACAAGGATCTGATGAAAATTCTGCCGATATTGGGAATCAATAAGAATACGCGAACGCAAAATTTTGGGTTACAGCTTATAGAATTCGACTATAGAAAATATCGCTACAATATTGATGAATATGCAGTCTTGTACTGGGATATCTTGCTATCCTCACCACGATTTAAGCCTCATCTGAAGAAATTGGGAATAAATAGTAATAAGTTTTTGACCATACTAGAAATTATATTCCAGGAGACAAAAAATAAGTATCCATCAGATCCATCAGCAATTCATTCAAAATCCAAATTTTCCTATGTCCTGAATCTGTTTATATCATGTTATCAGTTGATCGATCGCCCCAATAATACGAACACTGAGAAATCAACAAATGATATTGCAGATGAGCAAGCCAATAAGACAGACATTGAATCAGATCTGAGATTTACTATTGCGGAAATAATATTTGAGAATAAAATGTTAATAGGAAGTTTGATTGGAATAGATCGTAGATTTAGAAGTGATGTCAAATTTGATAAACTGAAGAGTGAACTTAGTCTGGACAATGAATTGATGTTGAAGATAAAGGCAGAATTCAATCAATAAGGTAATAAATTATTTTATTTTTCCATTCGCCCAAATTTCTTATTCAACAGATCCTTAAAGAGTGAATTAAATACAAATTTGGTAGCAGTCTCTGTAATACGTGTTGCAAATGCTTTGATAATCCGGGTCCGGGTTTCTTTGTACTTATCCCATCTCTCCTGCATGTCCCCCAAGTTTCTTGAGAAATCAACAGTATTGGAAACTCCTGTAAGCTCTCCCACCTCATTAAACAATTCAATCAAGCCTAGATTTATATTTTCAGGAATTTGATTGATTACTGCTGGATAAATTATCGTTGCAAAAATTGAGATGAGCAAATCAGTTGGACTAGTATCATCTGCTGCTTCAATAGCCTGTTGACAAACCAACGAAATTTTAGAGACAACTTCTTCCTCTAATCTGAGTTCATCAGATTGTCCAGACGATATTGAAATTTCTGATTTCTTTGATTTACTCGTTAATTTCTTTCCCTTTACTGATTTTTCCCTCCCTGATTTCTTGGGTTGAATAATCAATTTGTCAACCGGCCGCTTTTTCTCTTCCGTTTTATCTTGGCTTTCCTCTATAATCGCCTCTTCTTCTATCTGTTGAATTAGAGTCGGTGAGAAGGTGATTCTTTCTCGTTTTTCTGTTAAGGGCTTAACAATTCCTTTTTCTGGAATTACAATCTCATCATCAACAGAATTATGCTTATTGATATCGGAAGGTCTTAGATCCAATCGTTTCAGTTTTCTTCTAAGCATAAAACTCAATTTTTTGCCTATCTCATCCTCACCAGAATACTGTGATAATTCTAGCAATGAACCCACCCGAATCTTTTGCATTTCAATCATTAGATCTTCATGGATAAAATCAAGCTCGTTAGATCGCATGAAATCACGTTTTTTCATCATGAATAATTTTATCATTGTATATGCCCAAGGAATATATTTAGCATATTTGGCAATCTTTCTCCTTGAATGGTCCTCATCAATCAAGATGGCATAACAGATCGCCACTACAGGCTGTAGTTCAATATCATAGTAATCAGCATAGATATAGGATTGTAGAGTTCTTGAGTAGACGAAATTTGATTTATTCTCATCGAGTAAATCTACAACTTCTGATAGATTCATCCGTTTATACATGGGATCAATGGAAACATTGGGATGAGATAGGATACTTCGAATATCCACAATGTTATAACCAATATCCATCTTCTGGATAATACCTGTATTTATCAAGTTGTCATAATCAATTTTCATTGGTAGGGGAGAGCGATTAACCGTCTGGTACACTTGATCTCTATTGAGAAAGATGAGGGATTTAGACTGTTTTTTGATGGAAAATGAATCTGTAATATTATTATTATTATTATTATTATTAATTGAGTTAACCATAAACATGAATATAATCTCATCAGCAGACAATCTTAGTGGATCGTTCTGAATGGGGATATCATAATCCACTCGGTGAAACTTGTACCAAGGTCCAAGATCCGTAGATATCTCAATGGGTATCAGCTCTTGAGGGGTCAGTTGTCTAAGCGATGATGGAATTTTGACTATTGATTGATCGATTGTTTTGGGAATATTGAAAACACTTGGTGGAGATGATGAGGCGGAACTCTCATTCGGTTTCTTCTTGTTAACTTTCTTAAGAATAATTTCTTCCTGTTCAGGTAGTTCTCTTACTTGCTCATCATCTTTCATTTCTTCGGTGAATACAAATATTTCATCAGAGCTAGTTTCCATCTGATCCATTGTGAATTCATCCTGTAATTTTTCAGTAAGAATATCTGATATGAGATTGATTACATGTGATATTTTCACGGCAAGTAGGTTCTCTTCCCTTTTATTCTCAAGCTGAGAGGCAAGAAATGAAGCATATATTCCCAAAGTCCAGTAGTAATAGGACCTCAAAACATTATCGAATTCACCAAATTTATCTGATATATAGTTACAGACCGAACATAGGTTGAGTAAAGTATCCTTCCTCTCGTCAAAATCTGTCATATTATGATAAGAGAGTCTAATTGAAATCAATACATCAAGAATATTATTCTCATCTATAATCTTTTCCTCCTCTTCAATATTCTCCTTATTAGGAAATATTGTATCATACAACTGAACTTGAATCGTATTTAGACCTGGAATTTGTTTGATGAGATCATCCATGTATTCCTTCCCTGTTGATAGTGGGAGAAAAACATCAGCCTTGCTAACAATGGTTGTTTCAATCCAATTCTGTGAGATCAATTCCTGAAGCTGTTTTTGAACAATATCTTGTGGTAAATTGGAAGTGTATTCTATTTCCTGGAATTCATACTGTCGATAGGAGCGAAAAGTGGCAAGTACAGGAATTTTAAATAAAAGATCGGGTCCAATATAATTATCCTCCTCGAAATCCTCCACAATACTCTCCTCCTCATCCACAAAGGGCTGACTTAATATGGTCTCCTCATCATCATCATCGGATTGGGATACTTCTTCTCTCTCAATTGTTGATGTTTGAGGTTCCTCGAGTTCTTTGGCTGGGTAAAGATCGTGAGAGTATTCGACTTGTTCTGGTGCAAGTTTGACGATTACATTCCTATCATACAATATATCCAGCATTTGCAGATCAAGGGGCTTCAAAAGAGTGGCATCAGATTGTTCATAGATTAAGAGGGAGGCCTCACCTGTATTTTCGAACAGTTTATTTGCATTGAATGCCTTCAGAACAGAATAGGTTGCAAAATCTCTATCGAATAGCAATAGCTCAAAGCTTCTCAGAAAGAAGGGCATGGAGGTGCTATGAGTGAAGTGAAGGAGTGACTTGTTAATCGATATACCCTGAAATATCTGCTGCACCTTCTCGAACGAGTGACGCAATCCATCACCAAATGAGTGGAAAGTCCATGTATTATCGAAATACCGAGCTTCCTGCAAGATTAGGAAAAATGATTGAATAGCTAATTGTTCTTCCTGGGTTGTATCAGATATATCAATTATATGAATGCCTGGAGAATTGATTTCCTTTTTCCATAGCCTTCTCGGGGCATTGGGTGAGGAAATATCTATTTTCTGTTTATAATTGAAAAATGGATGTACAAATATGGATGAATATTTCGATACTAAGATATTATACAATTCAGGGTGATCCAGATCCTCAAATGTAGATTCCTTGAGAAACATGCTTAACTGAAACTCCGCTAATTGTTCGCTTCCATAATTCTTGAATACATCATCAAACAATTCCAACATGGACTGCATCTCATAGGAGGCACTTCTACTAGAACTGGTTATGTTTACCCATGATTTGACCAAATTAAATAACAGATCACGATATAGATAAAAAAACTGGATAATATCTATTCCTAAATTGGCAATGGGATGAAAACTTGTCAATATTTCTTTGCGATATTTATGGTTAAGAGTAAGAGATTTAATTGCACTCTCCCACTGTTTTGCCTTGGTAGTGATTATGAAAAAACTCTGATCCATCAGCAGATGTAATTCCCTTTCCCTTGATCGCTTACCATTTTTGGGATTAATTATTTCAATATCCTTCATTTGATGTTTGAGATTAAAGTTTTGCAGTATCCATAATGCCTGTATCATGATCCTCTCATTACCGAAAGTTGCTATTTTTCTTGGTTCGATAATGGAAATCAGATGATCATTTTTATCCCATCCAATTGTTCTTGCATAGCGATCATTGAGCTGAATTCTCGGTAGATCATAGTGATTAAGCTGGAAGTTAACAATGCTTTGTAACACTTCAATTTCATGAACACCCAGTTCAACATGATATTCTTCAAAAAGAAAATCAGGTATCCCCTCCACACTAATGGATAACTCAAATGTCATATCTCCGTTATTATTCTCGGTACATGACATTTTAAACAGGTTCTGAATTTCAGTATTACTCATCTTATCTAGCTTTAAGGGAACAAAGTCAGAATGTTGTACTGCGAAATTATTGTAAGAACTGAATAATTTATTAGAATCCGTATGTTCGGCTCCACTGTGAAGCACCGGTTTAAGTGATGATACCATGACGCAGATACTGAAATAATTACCGGTATATTGTGGAATAAGCAGATGCAGTTGCAGATCAGGCCTATCCTTAATATCCCAGATTAATGAACTAAGACGTTTTTTGAGAATTTTCTGATAATTATTCAGCTGCAATCCACCATGTTCGTTGAATCTGATTTTGTATAACTCTGAAAGCGAGGGGTGATCATTTGTCATTAATCGATAGATGCCACACTTAGCAAGGAATAGGATATCCTTGTCATCATCGGGAAGTGATCCATTGATTGATTTAGGAAGAGTGTATTTGAGAATCGCAGTATCTTGTAAATGGTATCTCAAGTGAATTGTCATAGCTATGTAAATTTAACGACTGAATATTATATAAGTAAACAATATTTAATTGATCGAACTAGCTTATCTCATTAAACCAATCAATTAATTGAATAGTAATTTGTTCTTTTAACTTTGATTTTAAGTCATGCTAAATTAATATATCAAAAGCTTCGATGTTAAAAATTCTATGAAATGCGTATTATGCTCATAATGTGCATTTAAGTGATCGATCGAATGTTTACATCAATCTCACTCACAAAATTTCCAATGCTTGATGTATTGGTTTAAAGGGTTATTAATTATCCTTTTTTACGGGATGAATGGGTATTCTGTCAAAGTCATTGAGATAATAAAGATGTTATATATTATTCAGTTGAACTTAGAGAAGAAAATTTGAAGAATAAGTCAAAAATTATCTGATCAACTGAAAAATAAAACTCTTCATTCCAAGCTTCAGGAATATTTGCTCCATTAAGTAAATCATACAACATTAAAATTGAAATATTCATATGTTTGTAGGTTAATTCAAAATTTGTGTCATCGATATTTTTTGCAAACATGATAAAAGAGAACTCTAAGAGATCGTGAATAATCAAAGAAGCATTTCCATATTTAATCGTATCAACAATTTCATTTGATTGAAGAATTTCTCGGCTAAAAATGTTTAATGATGTAATGAATTTAACTAGAACCTCATCACTAAGGTCAACTTGTTCTCCTCCATCGAACCACAACTTACTATAGAAAGGATGGTTGTTACGAATGATGAAGATTCCAAGTAATGTAGGAACATTCATTTCTAAATATGAAACAGGATGTAACCGCATTAATGATCTAGCTATTGCTGTTTGCTGATATGAGAATCTTAAATTTAATGGACTAGGAATTAATGAATTGTTCTTAATTATACTTGCCACTTCAACTGTATTCTTGATCCATTTATGAATTTGCTCTCTTGTATTTTCCAAAGTGAGAATGATGTCTATAACTCCGGATGATATTATTTTTTTCAAAACCTCACTATCCAGCTGATCCAACATCCCCACTATTTGGACCCGAGGAGAAATATCTTTTATCTGAGTTGAAAGGGATAAAGGAGACAAATTACTTTGAAGTAATGGATTTATTATAACAAGATCAATATTGTGATCAGATATTAATGATAATAGATCTTCATGAAATTGAACGAAGAAGAATTCTTTCCTACCTTTTTGATTAGTTAGTATCTCGATAAGTAAATCTGATGATTTACCGTAAAATACAACATTTATTAGATCTGAAAATTGCTTTTTTGATTTTCTATGCGTATCTACTAAGGTTTCCAAGGTATTCTTGACAAATAAATCCTCCTTTTTTGAAATAGATTTATTAGTTGAAATTATTGGATATATTTTATCTATCAGTTCCTCAACCACTGAATTAGCAAATTTTTCAGCTTTTGAAATATTGTACTTGGTAATATTTTTGAAAAGTATTGAAATTTGTAAATCATCGCCAAAATGGAAAATAACTGAAATAGCACCAAAATTAATTTCTTTAATTTTTTCATTTGATGAAAACATATTTTGTCCCATAATTGTAATTGCTGACAAGTAAATTGCAAATAACATTTTATTTGTCTCAAACATCTCTTCAAGGAATATTTGAAATCGAACATTAGTCTTGTATGAAACAATGAGGCCAACAAAATCAAATACTATGAATGGATTATCTATCTCTAAATTTTGATCTTGTAACAAAAAGTAAGCTGGACTACGGATTGGTGGAGTTCTAATCATTTGGTTCATCAAATGATTAATTTGGGTTCTTGCTTGTTGTAGTTTAATACTTGAAATAATTCTATCTTTATCAATAGGGACTGTTATAATTTCATCAACGGATCCTTGGTTGATAAATAATTGGAAGAGTTCTTCATTATAAAATGGAGAAATTACAATTATTCTTGTTGAAGAATGATTAAGTCTAACAACCCTTGAAAAACTAACTGCATCAATATTTGGAGGGTTATGATCTAAGATTACAACTGAAAATTGCCATTGCAATAATAAAATTACTGCATCTTTGAAATTGCTTACATGAACAATACAGGTAGCCGAAATTAGTTCGTGTAAATAATTCATTAACTCGACGCTTGTAGCAGAATCTCCAATTAGTAATAAATTAGATTCATCTATCGACTTTTCATCTACAGTTGATGCCATTAATATCAATTCTTCATTACTTAGTTTAGTCTATCATTAAATTAGTTTTACTTCAAGGTGTGAATAATTATTATTATAATTTAATATGATATTTATTTATTAGATCTTTGAAATTTTATCATATTCAATATTACAAAGGTAAGCACAATAATTCTAATCTCTTATTTCCTATAAATATTAAATTAATTTGAAGTTCTCAACATATAGTAAACCAGCTAAACCAGCTCCAATGAATACTCCTACTCATCTTAGCAGTACTATTGGGAGATTTATCTTGCCTTGATCGACGACAAGGTTAATAATTAACAGAGAAAAAAATATCAGCAGAAAAAATTCTCCCCTTAACTTAACTACTCTTCTCGTATTTATCCATTTCCTTGGATCCATACGATCGACAAATTTCTCCGTAATCTCACCAGTATGTTCGCTGGTTCATCCTCTTTCAATCAGCCTATTGGTAACTGGGATGTGTTTAGTGTTATCGATATGTCCAATATGTTCGTGGGTGCCCTTTCCTTCAATCAACCTATTGGTAATTGGGATGTGTCTAATGTCATTTATATGGGATTTATGTTCTTTGAAGCCTCTTCCTTCAATCAACCTCTGAATAGTGGGAATGTTTCTAGTGTCGATCGATCTCCAACCCGAGTATCTAGAGCTTTTGCTATATAACTAGATACTCACTTTTGTTGTTGAGCTACTTTATTTATTTGGGGGTAGACACATCACTTTTCAATTGCAACCTTAGAAGCTAATTATACAAAAATCTAGAGTTTCAAATTAACTTAACAGCAATACCACGGTAACCCATTCTGAGATCCCAATTGCAGTTCAAGTGCTTCCTGGAAATGTCAATGACAAAAAAGCATTTGAAAATATTTTAGCAAAATCGCTTGAAATAATCCCCAAACCAACTGCGGTGTCTGCGGATAAAGGATATTCCTCCAGGAAAGACAGGACACTAATACAGGAAGCTGGAGCTTCCAGTATATCCGCCCCACTAAAACGGATCTTAAGAATAAATCAATTCAAGACTTTCTACCTGATGATATGAGCGAGTATACCTACTGGAAGGTGTATTGGCGACATAATGCTGTGGAACGAACCTTTGACTATGCCAAAGGTTACTGTGGGCTAGGTAGCCCACGAGTTGTAAACAGAAATCCCATAAAACAACATGTCTTCCTTTCATTCTGCATTTTATTACTCATCAAAATTGCATGTGATGAAATGGGATTTGAAAAGACAAAATACAGCATATTTGTCTGATTTTCACCCGAAATAAAATACTAATTTAGCGGAGCTCACACTCCGCTTTATGATTTTTAATTAAAAATATTGCTGATTGACTACGTCAATCGCAATTTCAATTAATTGTTTAGTATATCTTAAGACAGCCTAGATCGCTTGTTTGCATCAATAATTAATGAGACATCAACTCCTTACAAAATTATTGAAGTTGATAATCGATTTCGGTTACCTTATCCAATATAACCATCACGATATCTGGTATTGTTATCTTTATTTGTTGGTTGAGTGAGTGCTAGGATATGTGAATCTTCTACAAAATTCGGTTCTTCTTGCTTCTTTTCAAAATCATCGATCTTCTTCTTATACCTGGTTTTAAACGCCCAATACGCAAGTAGAAATGATATAAGTGGAACAATTAATCCCAAAATTGAAAATAATAAAATCTCGGATGTAGTGGTTCTAAGTATGCTATCAATGTCCTGAGATTTTGCCTTAGCAACTTGAAAATCAGTGTTCAAATTTTCCAAAGCATCTAATATACTTAGATAGGACCATGTAATTTGAGTCCCAAAAACATCGTGAAAAGCATCCATTAATCTATCATGATCTGAAAATGTAATATTTCGACGTTATTGAAAATTGTGTTCGAGCCATCGAACACTAAATGGTATAAGGAATAATAAGACAAATTCTGTTAAATAATTCAAAATAGATATATAATCATCCTCTGCAAGGATATTCTATGCGATTTTCATTTTTCATTATTTTTCAAAAAGTAGGAGAAGGTCTTTCTCCTAATATGAAAATCTGTATATTTGGGATGTATTTTAGTCCTAGTACCAAATTCACCAAAGGTGTTAAATCGAGTGGAATAGATATATTTGATCATTATGGGAAAGATCTCGAAGGGGAAAGAGATAATGATACACTACTTGTAACAGGATTTTACGATTGAAAGTTGGTGTTATCTTTTTTGTTTTGGTTGAGAGAAGTAGAATATATGTTTTCTTAAGGTGGATTTTTAAAATAGAATTCAGCCTTGTAGCCTTGTAATGCAATTTTTCATAATTACAAATTTTATCAAATGAAAAATAAGCCCAATTTTCGGATCTAAATCAAAGTCATTCGTGAAAGAAAGTCGCTAGATTCTTTTAATTCCTCAGCATAGTCTAAAATTTGATAGAATAGATAACTGTATCCTGGAAGATTGAGGATTTATTAGAGCTTGTAATATTGGATTGATCGATTATTACGTTATAGGTGAAAACGCCTATAAAAGAAGAAAATTCATTAACATTTACATGACTAACCTAGATTCAAACCCGAATAAACGGAGAATGATATTGTCTATCCTGATAATTATACTCATAGTGTCAACGACACTAATAATCGTAAATTTAAAAGAAGATCAGACTCTGTCTGTTACAGACGCAAATGGTACAGAAATCAAATTTGAACAAGCACCTGAAACCATTGTTTCAACGGCTCCATCTATCACTGAAATTCTTTTTGCATTAAACCTAGGGGATGAAATTGTTGGAATCACTACACAGGCAGATTATCCGGAAGAAATTTCTGGGCTTAAAGCTGACGGCACTTTTACTGAGATTGGAGGCTTCTTTACTCCTAACTTAGAAATAATTATCACATTGGAAGCAGAGGTTATCTTCACGATTTCTGATATTCAAAGCCATATTGAATTGACAGAGAGTCTCAGGGCACTAAATAGACCGGTTGTAGTCCTCTACGGAGGTCATAGTATTGAGAATATTTATAAAAATATTGTTTTAATTTCAAACATCATGGATTCAGGGAAGGATGGAAATGAATTAGTTCAGACTATGAAAGATCAAATTAATTTAATAAGTGATATTACAGACAATGAAGCAATCAGTCCTTCAATTCTCTATGCACTTTGGTTAGATCCAATTTCAACAACCGGTAATGATACATTCGTATCAGAGATTATTAATCACTCGGGTGGAAAAAATGTTTTTGAAGATCAATCAAGTTGGATAACAATAGGTTTTGAGGATTTAATAGCTAAAAACCCTGAAGTAATTCTAATATCTGCAACCTACCTCCCTCAAACACCAGAGGAGTACCTACTCCAATTTGAAAACGATGCTATTTGGAACTCAATTTCAGCTGTTCAAAATAATAAAGTATATTTCCTATTTGACCAAGCAGAGAATATCTTAAACCGACAATCAGTTAGGGTGGTTGAAGCAATTCAATTATTAGCCAACATTCTGTATCCAGATTTATTTGATAATCAAGTTCCTAATACTATTGGCAATGATTACTTGGATTATATTGGATCGATAGCTGGGAGTTGAGTGAAAAATAATTAATCGAAAAGCGAAAAAAAAAAATTATCTAAAATTATCATATTAGGATCTATTTTCACACTATTTCTATCAATAATATCGATTTCAATAGGTTCTGCAAAAATTCCCTTTTCTGTAGTTCTAAATCAATTATATGCTATCGCAATTTGGGAAATCGTTGACCCCTCAGATTCAGATTTTTTAATCATATATTATATTCGAATACCACGAACTATTGGGATTATCTGCGTAGGCTCTGGTTTAGCTCTTTCTGGAGTAGTAATGCAGTCAATGGTGAAAAATCCCCTTGTTGATCCGTATATTACTGGAGTTTCCTCAGGAGCGGCCTTTGGTGCGGTATTAATTTTATACGGATCTAACCTATCGTTTTCTATAGTATACGCCTTACCTTTATCTGCATTTATTGGAGCAGTAGGATCTTTTGTATTAACTATGATTATCATTTCTTATGTTGGAGACAATCCCACAAATTTTGTTTTGTCAGGCTTTATCGTTGGAATATTTTTTTCTTCACTTACAACAATTATCATTGTAACATCAGAAAATAATAATCAAAGTTTGTTCTTTTGGTTATTTGGAAGCTTTGCCAATATGAATTGGGATAAGGCCATTATTCTGATAATTGGAAACTTTACCTTATCCTCCATGCTAATGCTATATGTTAGAGAATTTAATGTAATTTCAATGGGTGATAAACAAGCCTCGGAGCTTGGAATAGATGTGAAAAGACTCAAAAAATATATAATTCTAGTAGTTTCGTTGTTAACCGCAATTTCAGTTAGCTTCACAGGGATTATAGGATTTATTGGACTTATTGTTCCACATTTTGCAAGAATTTTAGTAGGAAATGATCATAGACTATTGATCCCAGCTTCAATGTTTTTAGGAGCAGAGATCTTGCTAATCGCCGATATTCTAGTTCGAATACTGTTTTCACCTGTGGAGATACCAATTGGAACAGTTACATCAATTTTAGGTGCTCCGTTTTTCTTGTACTTATTATTCAGTCGAGGTAAAGTGTATGATAAGTAATGGATCAAGTTATTGTACAGAAATGAGAGTAATTGATGTAAACAATTTAAGTTTTAATTATACAAACAATTCAATCTTATCAAATATCTCCTTTGAAGTGTATAAAGGTGATTTTATTGGAGTTATCGGCGAGAACGGAACTGGTAAAACGACCTTGTTAAACTGCATTAATGGTAGCTTAAAGATTAATTCAGGAAGCATTTCAGTGCTTGACAAAGACATTAACGGGTATTCAAAAAGTGAATTGGCAAAACTAATGGCCACAGTTTCAGTTGGTGTTAATAGTAGTATCAATCCTCAAGTATGTGACTTTCTGATGTTGGGAAGGTACCCATTCACAGAAAAGATTTGGTGGGAAACAGACGAGGATGAAAAGATAGTCAAAAAAATAGTTAATCAATTCAAATTACACCCTTTTTTGGATCGTAAACTACGTGATCTTAGCAATGGAGAGCTCCAGCAAGTACTGATTGCTAAAGGAATGATTCAAACACCAAGGATATTGCTTGTAGATGAACCATCAAGCAATTTAGACTTGAAACATAAAATTCAGATGATGAATTATTTCAGTTTCTTATCTCACGGCAAGAAATTGACAATTATTATAGCCTCACATGATTTAAACCTAGTGAATCGCTATTGTAATAAGGTAATATTACTTAAAAATCAGGCTATCTATAAAATTGGAAAACCAACTGAAGTTTTAACTAAAAAGAATCTCGAAGTTGTATTTCAAGTAAAAGTGGAAATCATAAAAAGTGAGGTGGGCGATTTGATAATGCCATATATGGATAAAATTGAAAAGAGGAGGAATACTATTGAGTAACACACCTCGAAATTTTATGGATTTGTTTCGGGAAGCAGGAATCAACATTGAAACTTTATGGAGTACTGCATTAGAGTTACACTCCAAACATCCATTTTGGAGTGAGGAACAACTAAAAGGGCTTTTTTTTAACTACATCAGTATTTATTCCAAGGATATCAATGTGAATTCTGTAATATTTGCGGCATTTGAACTTGAAAAACTGGGAAGTTGCGGTGCAATTTTTGGATTGTCAAAAGAGGACTTCGAGCAAGACCCCGTTCATTTACTAGCTGATGAGATGTTAGGGATTGCACTTTCACAATATATTTCAGGGACCAAAGGAGTGTTCAATTTTACTCGGTATGATCGCAAGAAGCCAGGTATTCTAAAAAAGTTGGGTCCATTTATTGACGATATTGTAGCTGCATTAATCGGAAGTATTATGTCTAATATTTACACAAAGCTACTGGAGGAACCATAATTGGGAATTATTAGTATATTTAAATCACAAATTGGACTGTTTACAATTATTAGAGTTGAGGCTGGTGAGAAAGAATATCAGGAATTATCCGAACATTTCGAATTAATCGTTTTATTTGGAACAATTCTTGGTCTAATTTTTGGATCAATTATTCAACTGTTTAATTCCTTGTTTTCGGTAGCTATATCTGCGATCTTGCTGATAATACTCATTCATTATTTTAACGGATTTTTGCATATAGATGGCCTAATCGACTTTGGAGATATGTTTGTATGCTTGGGATCTAAGAATAAAAAAATTGATGTATTGAAAGATCCAAGGGTTGGAGCTGGAGGAACTATGTTTGCCATATTAGTAACATTATTGACTCTGTTTAGCATCATCAATCTCCCCGTGAATTATTTGTTCTATTCAATATTGGTCAGTGAAATCCTTGCAAAAAATTCCTTGGTTATATCAGCATCAATAGGTAAAGCGTCAAATTATGGGATCGCTTCAAGAATGATTAATTATTCCGGAAGGAAAACCATAGTAATTGGAATTTTTCTCACTTTGCTGTTGTTGTTTTTGATAAATTATTTTATTCAACCCCAGTATATAGGGAATTTCTATTCATCCGTTCTGATCGTTGCAACATTATTATTCGTTAGTATAATAATTCCAGTTGGTTTAGTTAGATATTCACAGAATCAAATTGGATATATAAATGGAGATATTTTTGGAGCTGTAAATGAATTAAGCAGAGTCGGGGTTTTGCTTACAATAATTTTGTTGATAGGGGCAATCACATGATAGATATTGACGTTTTGATAATGGCTGGGGGTAAAGGAACAAGACTAAATTTAGATCAAGTAGAAAAGCCGATTATTAGAATATCAGGAAAACCGATGATAAACTATATCTGTGAGGAATTACAAAAATCTAAATTTATCAATAACATTTGGATAGCAACGAGTAAGTATACAAAAAAAACGATGGATTATCTTAGGAATTATAACATTATCGAAACTGAAGGAAATGGATATGTGAAGGACTTGAATTATGCAGTTCAACAAATATCTTCAAAATATTTATTAGTTTCACCATGTGACTTACCTCTGATTAGATATATCACACTTGATAAATTAATTGAGCATTATGAGAAAGCAACTCCTAATTCACTGGTTGTAGTAGTTCCTACTAAATACCTAAATTCAATTGGATTTCATCATGATTATTCTTTCGACATTCAAAATTTAGAAGTAGTCCCTTGTGGAGTTAGTATTTTAGATATAGATGAATTTCGGACGAACGATTTTGTAAATGAGGAACATTACATTTCGAATGATCTGGGTTTTATTATGAATGTTAACACAAAAAATTCAATTCTGGAAGTGGAGAAGTTATTAAAATAAGCATTTGAAAATGACTCGATCGCTCTCTTATCTGAATTTTGTATATTTCGTTAAATGATTTCTTGAATTAGGAGAGCCGAGTGATCAACTACATAAGCAATCTTATCTTGAAATCATTGTTTTTCTAATATTTACCTCGGATAAAATCAGTGATAAATACTGTATAGTGGTGGTATACAGTATAGATGGTCCTGTTTTCTCCTTAATCTGAGGCACCAAAATAAAAACGCTAAAATCATCGGAGTACAAAAATTAAATTAATAGAAAAAATAAAGTTAACAACGAATAAAAAATAACTTAATAAAACTTCACCTTACCCAATTATCTTAAAGATTGGAATTAGGAGGTCTACATGAAAATTCATGCTGATCTACACACACATAGCATTTTCGCAGGTGGCGCAGGAGGATTAAGCAAAGATGGTCTGGAATCTAACCGAAAATGAACAAAAGATCCCAAGAGTCATCAACTTATTCTCCACTTAAAGGTGTTAATTTGTTGGGTACATTGAATACCAGTTTGGACCGTGGAACAAAATTTTGCAAAGTAAATTGGAAGAGGTTTGTTTACCGAATATACAGGTAGCTTTGACAAATTAATTTGCTTAAATTGATTTAATTAATGTTTTACAGCTCATTATTACTCTTACTAACACCTGCATTTTCGAATGTCGCCATTTTATTAAGGATTTCGATGGATGATTTTATTATAGGGTACGCAATTGCAGCTCCTGTTCCTTCCCCAAGTCTTAATTTAAGATTTACTAGTGCTTCAGCTCCCAAAAATTCTAATAATGATTGATGTCCTAGTTCATCTGAGACATGGCTGAAAATGCAATAATCAAGAACTGATTGATGGGAGAAGTAAGCTACCAAAAGCGCAGAACTTGAAATAAACCCGTCAATGAGGATTGTCATTTTAAGTTCTGCTGCCCTAAGAATCGCTCCAGCCATCATTGCTATTTCAAAGCCACCAAAGGTTTGTAAAATTAATTGGCTATTGCTTATCTCAAGTAAAGGGGAATGAAAATCAATCACCTTATTTAGCACCGATATTTTGTGTAATACACCCTCATTGTTTAATCCTGTTCCTTTTCCAACACACTGATCTATACTTAATTTGCAAAGAAAACTCATAATCAAGGACGCAGAAGAAGTATTTCCAATCCCCATTTCTCCTATTCCAACGATATTGCATCCACCTTCGTGCAATTTGTCAATGATTTGAGAACCATATGAAATAGAAATTACTACTTCATTATTTGTCATAGCCTTAGAGTGCAAACAATTTTTCGTTCCATAACCAACTTTTGCATCAATTAATCCTAAAACTGCATTAAAATTGTAATTAACACCTGCATCCACAACAAACAATTTCATATTATTTTGTGAGGTTAAAACAGAAATTGCAGCCCCACCATTTACAAAATTTTGAACCATTTGATGAGTCACTTCTTGTGGATATTTTGAAACCCCTTCATTTACAATTCCATGATCACCTGCAAAAACAATCACAGTGGGATTCTCTAAGTGTGGAGAAAGGGTATCCTGAATTAATCCTATTTTTATAGCAAGATCTTCAAGTATCCCTAGAGATCCTATAGGTTTTGTCTTATTGTCTACTTTAGTTTTGAGCTCTTCTCTCTTATTTGAGTTAAGAGAAGCGATTTTAAAATCAGACAATTTTTTATGTGATTTGTTATTTTTTTCGAATATAAATTTTTTCAATAAATCAACTCCAATTGATTTTTCTGTAAATTAAATCTTCAATTAATAACTGGAAATTCAATCCAAATGTTGAAAATAGTGGGATCGTTAAAATTGCAGTAAATAGTAATGATGCAAACCAGGAAACCTTCAATGAGAGGATTATATCTTCATTCTTATGTGGAAGTCTCCCTTCACCTAAGAAATAATGATTATTTTTCTCCAAAGCTATTGACAAACCCCCAGCCATGCATGCCATAGGTAAACCTGAGTTTGGACTTTCTGTTCTCGTTCCGTGTCTAAAGGCGATAGTTAGAGAAGCTCTCCAATTTAGTCTTAGGAATGCAAAGGATATTGCCAAAAATGGAATGGATAACCTTGCGGGTATCCAATTTAAAATATCATCCAATTTTGCAGTGAAAAATCCCACATATCTATATCTTTGATTCTTATATCCTACCATTGCATCAGCAGTATTTACAATGCGATAAATTATCGCACCTGGCAGTCCTAACAATGCAAAATAGAAAAATGGAGCAATTATACTATCTACTAGATTTTCGGAAATACTTTCAATTGTTCCAGAGCGAATATGTGGAAAGTCTAAGGTACGGACATCCCTACTTAGTAATTTCGATACGTGATATCTTGAGGCTTTAAGATCATTTTTTTCCAAAGAATCTATTATTGGCAATGCATGATCTCTAAATGACTTGATCGCAAACATCGGCTTAAACATGAAACTTAAAATAATAATCCAAGTAATACTTCCAAACTCAATTCTAGTAAATCCCGATAAGATAACAAATAATATAACAAATACTGATGAGGGAATGATAATAATAAAGATACCAAGGATAGATTGAGATAATTTTCCATTCCTAGGAATCCTTTTTTGAATTTGATCAATCATCCATCCTATCCAAACAACTGGATGCATTCTCGATTTTGGTTCACCTAAAACAACATCAATTAGAATGCTTAGGGAAATTATTAAAACACCCCATATAAATAAATTATTTATCTAAATCTCCTCCATTTTCGATGAATTTCATTAATTTTGGTATATCAAGATGTTCTTTTAAAAGATTAGCCATTCTATTAATGTTAGAATCTAGTGTTTGCTGATAAGAGATTGAATTAGAGATTTTCCTGATTTTCCCTGTTTTCTTGTACACATATTCAATGAATCTATGCCTAACTTCGTCATTATCCCAAAACCCGTGAAGCAAAAACCCTAAAACCGTCCCACCCTCATTTCTAGAACCAATTATAGCGGAATTATTATCTCTATATAAAAAAGCACTATCATTTTGTTTTATCTTTATTTCCCCCATATGGATTTCATAACCGTCAACCTTCAAATCTTTGAAAAAAGGAAAATTTTCAATTTTTCCTTTTACTTGAACTGTAGTTTTAGTATATTTTTGAAAAATACAATTTATTGGTAGGAGGTCAAGACCAGTGTAAACCCTCTTCATTGTATCTTCAATTGCATTATCTGCAATTTCGGAGCCTAATATTTGATATCCTGCACATATTCCAATGATCAATTTATTGCGTTTTGCAAGTCTTACTATTTGAGAAGCAAAACCCCTTTTTTCTAACCACAACAAATCCTGAATTGTATTTTTTGATCCTGGAATAATAATTACATCAGCATTTTCTAAGTCTTCGGGATCTTTCGTGTAATAAACATTTAATGTAGGTTCCCAACTTAACGGATCAAAATCCGTAAAATTGGAAATTCGGGGTAAACGAATTACTGCAATATTCAATTCTCCATCAGATTCATGTTCATTCAAGGATAAACTATCTTCAGAAGAGACTTTGAAGTTTTCTATGTAGGGAATGACACCAAGGGATGGTTTGTTGATTAGAACCTCGATTTGATGTATTCCAGGTATTAAAATTTCGATATTTCCCCTGAATTTGTTAATTATAAAACCTCTAATCAATTCTCTTTCTTTTTCATTTAATAATTTAATAGTTCCGTATATTGATGCAAATACACCTCCTCGGTCAATATCAGCTACAAGAATAACCGGCGAATCAGTTATTTTAGCGACATACATATTTGAAATCGATTTATCATTCAGATTAATTTCAGCCGGGCTTCCTGCACCTTCCATTATTATTAGATCATAATTTTCGACTAGATAATCTAATGAATAAATGATATCCTCTTTTAAACTATCAACGTGAAGTGAATAGTAATCTTCAGCAGTGGTATCAATATAAGGTCGACCCATTTTAATTATTTGCGAAGTCGAATTTCCTTTTGGCTTTAATAAAACTGGGTTAAATTCTACTTCAGGCTCACAGCGAGCGGCAATTGACTGATAGGCTTGTGATCTTGCTATTTCTTCACCATTTTTTGTTATATAAGAATTATTGGACATATTTTGTGATTTAAACGGTGCAACTCTATATCCTAAATTATTGAACAATCTACACAAACCTGCAACAACAAGAGATTTTCCAACATGCGATGCAGTTCCTTGAATCATCAATACCTTACCTTTAAATTTTGATTTAGTTTCTATTTTATCCATAATTTCACATTCACTTCTTAACAGCTAATTTTGCAATATTAGCAAAGTTCTCTATTAGTTTATCATTCTCCATTGGTAATTTCACCGGAAAACGAACGTAGTTTACCATTCCAAAGGATGAGCAGTCTCTAATTAGAATTCCATTTTTAAGCATATGATTTTTCAATTCTTTTGCTGAATTTGTAATTTCTCTAAGTGGTAAAAAAAAGAAATGAGACTTTGGAATCGATATTTCTAATTCTGGATAGATATGCTTTAACCCTGTAAAGATTTGTTTTTTACCTTTTAAAATTACATTTAGAGCTTGTTCACCATACTTTGGATGATGTTTGAGTAACTCTTCACCAATATGCTGTGCAAGGGAGCTAACAATCCACGGGGACATTATTTCTTCCATTACTCGAATCAACACCGGATAACCAAAACCATACCCTAATCGAATCCCGGGGATTGCATAAGTTTTGGTAAATGATTTTATAACAAACAAATTGGAAAACTTATTTACCAAGTCTACACAACTATATTCGTCCGAATTTTCAATAAAATCTATCAACGTTTCATCTACAAAAACAAGAATATCTTTCAAACTGCATTGTTCAACAATTTTTTCGATTGATTTTTTTGATGTAATAATACCAGTTGGATTGTTAGGATTACAAATAAATACGACTTTCGTCGTGTTATCAATTTTATTGAGAATTGCCTTTTCATTTAATTTGAAATCATTAGTGAAGTTCAATTCAATGAGATTGACCTTTGCTTGCATTAGTTCAGAGGAATAGGAATATTCAGCAAAAGTTGGATGGAGAACAATAACACTATCTAATTTTGTCAGAATTACACGGCAAAATGTCCTAATCAGATCTACTGAACCTGCACCTATAATAATTTGGTCTGGATCTATTTGATATTTTTCACTCAATTTATTTTTTAAATTCGCAGAATTATGGCTAGGATACCCCTTGACAGTTTCGATTCCACTCATTACGTAGGAAGAAAGATCTTCTGGAGGACCCAATGGGTTCAAATTAGCACTAAAATCTAATATTTTCTCATATTCCCATCTCTCATCTCCATGATATGGACGTTTAATTATAAGTAAATCACCCCTGATGCCATTTTTGTTACTCATTAGTCTTGATATTTTATTCGACATTATAGGCGTTTTCACCTATAACATAATCGATCAATCTAAATATAGCAAGTTCAAATAAGTTGCTAAGTAAAAGTGATGGATTTAATGCCTGAGAACGAATTTTTTTGAAAAATAACTTTAACCCGAAGCAATTTCAAGTGGATCCGTGATCTGATCCTCAGTTTTTTCGATCGTCGATCTAGTTCATCTTAAATTAAAGTAATCGTTTGATCGATCTAACTTGTCTCAAGTTCAGTCAATCATTTAATTAAATAGCAATTCATTTATTTTAACTTTTTAATTTTTTATTTCGGGTAATTTAATTTATCAAAAGCCTCAATGTTAAAAATTTCATGAAATGCGTATTATGCTCATAAGACGCAATTAGAATACCATCGATACTATAACATTTCGCATTTCAGTTGTTTTTCGTAGAATTGCTTTTACTTCAATTAAAACAACAATTTTATTACATTTGCCAGTGTGATCGATTGAACTAGAATTGAGTCCCAAAAATATATATTGTGAGTGATTTATATCATCGTTCGATGCAGTATCATAATATCAATTAAGATTTAATTTTTCATTAATTTCTTTTGCATGATGTTCCAAATAATATATCATATCCTTAATATTTGCCGGTTTCTCATTTTCTTTTACCTGATTATAAAGCAGACTAGCGAGTTGAATCTGTTTCCGATCGTCAAATGTAAAATTCACTATTAAAGAGATGAGCGAGTGAATCTCATTAAAGAACTTATGAATTTCTTTTTTACCAATATTATTTATAGTACTAATTTCAATATATGGGACTTCAATTCTAGTTCAGTCAATCATTTAATTAAATAGCAATTCATTTATTTTAACTTTTTAATTTTTTATTTCGGGTAATTTAATTTATCAAAAGCCTCAATGTTAAAAATTTCATGAAATGCGTATTATGCTCATAAGACGCAATTAGAATACCATCGATACTATAACATTTCGCATTTCAGTTGTTTTTCGTAGAATTGCTTTTACTTCAATTAAAACAACAATTTTATTACATTTGCCAGTGTGATCGATTGAACTAGAATTGAGTCCCAAAAATATATATTGTGAGTGATTTATATCATCGTTCGATGCAGTATCATAATATCAATTAAGATTTAATTTTTCATTAATTTCTTTTGCATGATGTTCCAAATAATATATCATATCCTTAATATTTGCCGGTTTCTCATTTTCTTTTACCTGATTATAAAGCAGACTAGCGAGTTGAATCTGTTTCCGATCGTCAAATGTAAAATTCACTATTAAAGAGATGAGCGAGTGAATCTCATTAAAGAACTTATGAATTTCTTTTTTACCAATATTATTTATAGTACTAATTTCAATATATGGGACTTCAATTCTAGTTCAGTCAATCATTTAATTAAATAGCAATTCATTTATTTTAACTTTTTAATTTTTTATTTCGGGTAATTTAATTTATCAAAAGCCTCAATGTTAAAAATTTCATGAAATGCGTATTATGCTCATAAGACGCAATTAGAATACCA
>MDVR01000021.1 GCA_001940725.1 Candidatus Heimdallarchaeota archaeon LC_2
TGGGTGGTCCTGTGATAGGGAGTCCAATAGTTACTCCTTCTAATCCATCCCCTTCTGATACACCAACAGTTGACGTTTTAATAGATGATCAGGATGGAATAGATGAAGCGAGACTATTTTGGGAATATAACTCTATTGTCTGAATTCAATTTATAATTCAACTATTGAATTTTCAAGTATAATATTTAAAGCAATTTACTTCTACTGAAATAGAAATCATAGATATTTGCATACTCCAATCATTCATTTTTCATTACAAATAGATTAGTTAAGTTAGAGTTCTATTCCAATAGAAGCTTATGTTTTAAATATAATTTGTTTTCAATAACATATCATGAATTCAAAAAATTATGATAGTATAAAATGGATTACAATCCTATTACAAATTGTAATGATAGCTTCTATGTTAAATTCACAGGTTCTTATAGGGTCTGCTAAAGTATCGACAAAATTTGATTCACCAATTTCGAATTCTATAATTCCACAACAAGTGGGTGGTCCTGTGATAGGGAGTCCAATAGTTACTCCTTCTAATCCATCCCCTTCTGATACACCAACAGTTGACGTTTTAATAGATGATCAGGATGGAATAGATGAAGCGAGACTATTTTGGGAATATAACTCTATTGTCTGAATTCAATTTATAATTCAACTATTGAATTTTCAAGTATAATATTTAAAGCAATTTACTTCTACTGAAATAGAAATCATAGATATTTGCATACTCCAATCATTCATTTTTCATTACAAATAGATTAGTTAAGTTAGAGTTCTATTCCAATAGAAGCTTATGTTTTAAATATAATTTGTTTTCAATAACATATCATGAATTCAAAAAATTATGATAGTATAAAATGGATTACAATCCTATTACAAATTGTAATGATAGCTTCTATGTTAAATTCACAGGTTCTTATAGGGTCTGCTAAAGTATCGACAAAATTTGATTCACCAATTTCGAATTCTATAATTCCACAACAAGTGGGTGGTCCTGTGATAGGGAGTCCAATAGTTACTCCTTCTAATCCATCCCCTTCTGATACACCAACAGTTGACGTTTTAATAGATGATCAGGATGGAATAGATGAAGCGAGACTATTTTGGGAATATAATTCCAATTCTACCTTGTTTAATGTTACAATGGGTACAAGCAGTATACCGATTGTAAAGAATGATGATGATTTCATCAGGGAGGGTTTTATTGATGCCTCCGGTGGTGAAATCGCAGACCAATCAACAACTGATTGGTGGTTTGTTGACTACATTTATGATATTCAGCAAATTAGCAGTATGGATATTACAGTTGATAAAGCAGGACAGATTGATGTGGTTTATGTAAGAATTGAGGTCCTTAATGGAACAACTCAACAATGGGAACAAGTAGATTTAGATGGTGCAGTAGGAGGCACTGGTAACATAAACTATCCCGGATATACATTAGCACAATCAGTATTAGGAGTTAGAATTTACACGATAACTGAAAGGGGAAATGGCCCTCCTGATAGATCTAATCTTACAGTGGACCTGTTTACCGAAAGTTTCAGTGCAGACATTTTGGCAAATAATGTTGCTGCATTTGTTGATTATTATATCGTTGCAAATGATACCACTGGCTTGATTACAACTTCACCGACTTATACCATTTTAATGGATAATGCACCAGTTATTACCATAGATGCCTTACCAACAAGCACATCGAATGACATATTCCTTAATGTATCGGTCTTTGATTTAGATGGTGAAACTACAATTGACCAAAGTTCAGTAATTGCGTATTATAGACCTTCAGGTGACCTCGAATGGCTGTCAGTAAACTTAGATTTTCAACTAAATTTTGCTGGTGCTGCTTTATTCACCGTAACTATTCCATTAACTCGATTAGGGGAGACTGAAACTGTATTTGAGATTATGGTTAATGCGACAGATACAGTTGGCATATTACCTGGATATACTGGAAGCACAGGTATTCAGACAATTACTTTAGATAATCTAGGGCCAAGATTGACTAATTTAGTCTATATACCTGGAACAGTTATCAATAATGCAACAGCTTTAGATGTTGATTTTGATTTAACAGCTATATTTGTTGACAATTCAGGCATAAGAAATGCGACGATACACTATTCCGACGTAAATTCCGCTAATTTCAATATAATTGTAATGACCAATACAACCTTTGTGGATATCAATACTCCTTCAAGTAGTTACAATGTTACTCTACTTGGAAGTAGTGTTTCTGGTTATGTGGATTACTATTTTGAATTAACAGATTTTCTTGGAAATACTAGACAAACATCAATGAATAGATATTTCCCAGATGGAGAAGGTCCACTAATCCTTGAAGAATTTTTAATATTCAATCCTACTTTTATTTCAGATATCACTGATGTGAATATGCTCTTTAATGCAACTGATATTGCTGGTGTTCAAGATGTAACTGTGTGGTATACCTATAATGGATCTGTTTGGGAAAGCGTACAAGCTTCTCAAATTAACTATAAAAATATCGAACTACCCCGTCAAGTCTTTGATGTATCGAAAGATATCGATTTACCACAACTAATCAAAAATTCAGATACAACTAAAATTGAGTTAAATGTAAAAAGATTATTGGATCCACAAGATGCAATTTTATTTGTTGACATCACACATGAAAGATCTTCAGACATCAGATTATGGCTTAGTCTTACTAATGGAAAACGAGTTCTTATTTATGATAGAGTTGTAGAAGGAGATCTTAGGAATATAGAAGTAAGCCTGTTTGAATTAGGGTTTACTTTAACGGATTTTGACAATAATAATTTCACACTTGAAATTGAAGATTTCAATGCGTTGTATTCAGGCTTTATTAATGGATACAGTATTGAACTAATTCAATACGAACTTCCATTTGGTTTTGAATACTTGGCTAAAATACCGAAATCTGATCAGAATACAGATGTGTTAGTTTTTGTAACCTTAACAGACAGTCTAAATAACGTTGTGAATTCTTCAGAGTTCACTTACCACACAGATGGATTAGCTCCTGAAATCTTTGTAGTTGAGCTCCTTGGTCCTCTTGAATTGAATAAGAAGTCTATCAAAATTGAAGCAACTGTAACTGATGGGACAGGTGTTAGTGAAGTTGAATTATATTACAGATTCTCAGAAAATGACACCTGGTCAATACTTCAAATGTCAATTTCGGAGGATGATCCTAATCAATATTCAATGTCAGCAATTCTAATATCAGCCAAAGGTAATATGACATACTATGTAAGGGCTTTTGATCATGTTGGTTTATCAGCAAGATCTGATGAATTTAGTGTAGAATATACTGTGTCAGATGATGATAATATACTACCCATGGTTGTGAGTGCTGTAGCAGGAATAGTTGTAATTGCCGGTATAGTATACTTGGTTAGTACAGGTAAATTAAAACTACCCAAAAGAAAGAAAAATGAATAACCAATATGCGGAAGGCTAATATCTAAGACCTCTAATTCAGTAGAAGTAAATCACTTTAAATTATAAAAACATAGTAAAATTATAGTTATTATGATGAAAGAAATTCCAAATGGAGATCCGAATTTTTGCTTTCAAATCAATTTTTTAAATTTAGCATTTTAATAATGAAAGAACATTACATCTCTTCAATCTCCAAAGAAAAATATATTAACAAAATTGTTGATTTGTTTAATCACATCTATCCAATTTGTATTACACTACAAGCTCCGTTACTTTCAATGAAAAAGACACAATCATTTAATGATGAAATTGATCAACATATATTTTTTACAATTAAGAGTGACACTCAAGGAATTGTTATTGATGAATTTGACGGATTTTATTTTTATGACCTAGTTGAAAGCATTAATGATTTTTATTCATTAAATATTTTATTTCAGGCAATCAAAGCAATTATGGATCATTGTGTAAGGAAATTGAGGTTGGCAATAAATTCTTCCTTAAATATTTTAATAAATTCATTTATGGACACATGGTTTTTACCAGTTAATATAACAACGGAATTATTTGAAATGTGTATATCAGAAATACCATTTTCTTCAATTAGACAATTCAATGATCAGCTTATTTTTGTCGGGGTTGGTGGTAAAGTATTGCTAAATATTATTTATATTCAAGAATCAGGCTGGACAGAATTACTTTATTATGAAAAAGAAATCGATCCAACTTTCGAACTCTATGATTTTGATCGATCTAACGAATTACTAGTAAATTAGAAGAATAATTACTTTGATAATCGAAGAATTAATAGTAAACTAATATCTCAATACAATGTAAGAAATGGATCCTATAAAGAAAAAATTAGTTTCATTAAATGTAAGCCAGATCAAACAGGTGCTGTGGAAAGGTAAGGAAATTACTACAGGAATCTTTAAAGAACCTGTCACTGAAAAAGTCTCTGTGCGTGGTGTAAATATTACAGGAGACGATCAAGCAGATAGATCAGTTCATGGAGGTGTTAACAAAGCTATTTACTCATATCCCACTGAACATTATCCTTTCTGGAAAAAACATTTCCTGGAAAAAGAATTACCGTACGGTATGTTTGGCGAAAATCTTTCTACACAGGGATTACTTGAAACTGAGACACATGTTGGAGATCGAATTAAGATAGGGACTACAGAATTAATTGCAGTCCAGCCTCGAATGCCATGTTATAAACTTGGAATTCGATTCGAAACTCAAAATATTATTAAAAAATTTTATCAGTCTAATTTTTCAGGAATATACTTCAAAATTGCAAAGGAGGGAGAAATACAAGTTGGAGATACAATTACTATCATTGAAAAAGACCCACTTCGAGTCTCCATTAAAGATATTTTTGATATTATAAGGGGGCAAGGAACAGCTGATCAATATGAAAATGCAGTTCATGCAAAACACCTCCCTTCTGGGCTTAAAATACAAATTCAACAATTATTGGATTAATAATCGAATGGTCTTGTCCCCAAAGGATTACTATAACCAATATTTGATTAATCAAAATTCATAATCCTACTAGAAATATTTAATTTCATAAGAAAATTGATAATAGATACCCCCAAAAAACTGTTGATAATATTGATTGAAAGACTGCTTGTTTTTGCAGGTATTGGCTTACTAGGATTACTACCAATTATCACCCTCTATAAACATTTTTTCTATACAAAAATATTGGACTATTTTTTACTTGGCACAGCTTTTCTAATAGCAGTTTTTCAAGCAATTGTAGTGATACTTATAGATACTACAGGAGCTACACTATTATTATTTCAAATCAATGATGCACTTTATCCAACATTTATCCTTATGTTCCTTATACATGGTGCGAGATTAAAATGGGATCGAACTCCTAACCTCCTCAAATTAGTTGCAACTGGATGGTATGGTCTATTGATCTTTGCTGTATTCTTCTATAAAATAGTGGACCTACCATCTGAGGCTCAAGTTTTATTTTTCAAACTACAAAATTCTTCAGAAAGAGCAGAAGGTCAAATGTGGATAATTAACGAGATTTACATTATTGGGAGGGGGTTTGAATTTTACGCACACGCTTTTAGGGTGTTCTCTATTGGGGTTATTCTATTCAGTTACTTACAAACAAGGGAATTTGCAAAAGAAATTAAAGTCAACCGATCACAAAATATCTTTATCCTTTCAATTCTATCAGCAGCTGTATTTCCAATTGGAATGATGGGGCAGATGTTGTTCTTTTGGAATGATGCACAATATTTCATTGATCTACATATATTTGATCTTTTCACTTTTCTTGGCATGAGTATTATTGCACTAAAATATCCTGAAACATTATTAATTTCAAAAACCCAAATTCTGAGAGTTTTAAAAATCAATCAACAGCTTCTAACAATAAACCAACTGAAAATGACTGATGAGGAAAAAATAAAGACAATAACAAATTACATTTCATTCTTAAAACGAGTATATCCTGATCTCATGGGGGACTAAAGATAATTTTCGTGCAAAAACAATGAATATGATTTCTATTTTAGCTTTAACTCACTCTTTAGTGCATTTTTAATTAGATCCCTTTGAATATTTTTTGGATCAACTCCAAGTTCTTTGATGATCTTAAATCCAGCTACCATCATTTTTTCTTTGGCAATTGCTGTAGTCCCTGTTTCTTCCAAAATTTCTTTTATAATATCACCTAATATAACACCAAATGATTTTTTCATTGCCTCAGCACCTAAACCAGCAACTCCTTTTGATGCTTTTTTTACAAATTTACTCATAGATTTAACCTATTTTATTGTCCTTTGCAGAGCCATTTGAAATTTCCTAAGGAGTGATGGAATAATATATTTCTTCATTTGAATTACCACCAAACCACATGGGCTAATGGCTATCTTCATCGATAGAACTTTGAACATGTTGACTCATGTATTCAATGTAATCAAAGACCTTTGTTAGTGGAAATTTCATAGTTTTATCATCTCTTTCCAAACTTTCAAACAAACTAACAGCTTTTAATATTTGTACATGGTTCAACAACAACCCTTCCGGTCTAAAAATTGCAACGTATACTATTCCAATAATGCCTAATAATTGAAATAGTGATCCAAAACCAAGAAAAGCATCATTGCCAAAAAGACTTATCAATACAAATATTTGTAACAGTAGATAGCTTAACGAGAATAATAGCCATAATTTTCGTATTTTGGAAAAGTGTAAGTAATTGAATGGATTTTTCATTCTGAGATATGAATACGCGAATACTGATACACAAGCAATATTCCATAGTAGGACAATTGCTGAATGTCCTTGACCAAAATAAAAATCGGGAAAGACCTCGATTATTACTCCGGTATCAGACAAATTTGATTTTAAAGTAATAACACCCACTTTTGATTCCTTCGGGATCTCATTCAACTTCATAAGTGCAACTAATATTAATTGGACCAGACCATATGCAAGAAAGCTATTCAAAACCAATTTATTACCTTTCGGCCATATTATTCTTTATCCAGATTGGTCAATTTACAATTGAAAGGATTAAATTATCAAACTCATCATTGCAAAATTAGCTTTTGACACATTTGATCGTAGCTAAAATTGTTAATATTTCAAATGTTCCAGATGAAACTGCTGTTTCATCAGATGAAGTTGCCCCAGCAGTAGAAGAAATGACTTCTTCCTTTGAGGAATTACCCGCATTGTCAGAAGAACTTGCTAAACAAGCAGAACTATCAATTGCTTAAGTTAAAATCTTTAAGGTCGATGAAAAAGGAAAATAAATAAAAATAAATTCAACATTAATCAGAATTTACAATTTTCAATCAACAATTGATAACGAAAAGTAGAATAAAATATTTTAGCACTTCAATTCTGATGAATGGTATTCAGTTAATTATTAATCTTGATAATACTTAAAATTGCTAAACAACCCAGAGGGTCTCACAACGAAATATTGAAAATTAAAAACAAAAATAATTAGGAAATTTTATCTGAATGAAGCAGATGGTTTATCTAGTAGATTGTCGTTATAAGTAGCCAATAGGGAAATATGAGAAAATGAAAATTAAAAAACAAAGTAGTTCTGATCCTGGTATTAAACACCGATTCAAAACTATAATAATTGGTGATGGTTAATTTTGTAAATACATCGAGCAAATTATTGAAATTTAGCTTCAGTACTGTAAATAGTCAAACCATGTAATATTAGGAGTTGCAATCCAAAGATTGTAGACATACAACTTGCTACCTTTGTAAATAAGGTGCAAGAGGACTAGGTAAGTGTCTACCTGTAGCTTCTTCTGAAAAGAAGAAGAACGGAAAAGTGAGAAGCGTACCGAAAACCAAAAGGTTGTCCTACCCTGTTTTTGGTAAAACAAAATAACAGGAATGCTGGTACTCAGTTTACGGACTGAAAATGATCTGCCAATAGTTAAAGATCACGGAAAAACTGACTTTGATGATCCCAGAAGGATGAGAAGCAGAAGGAAGCACCGTTCCATGGGAACAGAACCTATTTCAATTGAACCTTTATTGTGTAAAAACAGAAAAGGGAAAGTGATAGCGACATCAGATATAGGGTTGCAGAATGTGAAGTAATCATTTTTTATGAAATTAGAAAATGTATATACAAAAATGATCATGGAAATGTAGGCAAGACCTCTTTAAAACGGAGTTATTTAGGTCTTGATTTCATTGATAATTACCAAATGACAATTGGAGTAGATGTATCAAGCAAAAAATTAGGAAAAAATATCCTCCAAATATGGGATCTTGGTGGTCAACGTGGTTTTCAACAAATCTTTGGAGATTATTTTGCAAAAACAGAAGGAGCAGTTGTTGTTTTTGATATTACAAATCCTAAATCTTTCGAAAATGTAAACAAGTGGATTGAGATGATTACCATAGAAAAAATACAAATGATACCCACAGTATTAGTTGGAAATAAATCTGATTTGAGAAACAGAGGATTATTTGAAATTTCATATCTTCAAGGTTTGGATTTTGCTAAAGAATTATCAAACAATTCAATATTTGAAATACCATATATCGAAGCATCAGCATTAACAGGTTTAAACGTTTCCCATATTTTTGAATCCTTAGTGACAACAATCATAACAATTTCGAATGCTATGTAAATTGACTACAACAATCTCGAGGCAATAAAAAATGGTTTATCGCTTAATTGCTTGCACCTAGTAGTGTTATCTTTTTTCATTTGATTTTCAAAGATTTATTAGTTATATTAAAAAAAAACTTTCGAAGCAGGATTCAAATCATAAATCGATAAGATAATTGGCCATATTCAATAAATCAGAATTATTTTTTAAAATTTAATACAACTGAGAAAATAAAATCAAATAATTGAATCAGAGTTTGATTATTAAGAGTATCAATAAAGTAAGGTTTTCTCTTTGTCCAAAAGTAAGATGAAAATGCAGCTTCATAACCTTCAAAATTTTCATTTTCTAATAGGATTACGGACCAATCAAACATATCTAAAGTACTTTCAATTTCTGGTTTGTTTTTCTCAACTTCAGTAATATCTAATACTATCCCCTTAATTGAGTTATTTGGTAATGCATCCTCCAAAATTGTTGAACCGACAGAGATTTGAATGCCTTCACTATATAATCTTGTATTCCCTCGGTCTGTGGAAACAATAATCTGATCCGATCCTTTATAATTTCGAGTAGCAGTTTCAAATATTTGGGAAATCACTTTTTGAAAAAAATGGACCAGTTGCGTGTTTGTCGAATATACTTCAATGTATAGTGGTGTTTTTGATTGATTCATAGAAAAATAGAACCCTTGAGCTATATCTCCTATCAATGTCTCGATTGGTGTAAAATGAATATCAACAATTTGCATCGTCCGTACTGCCCCATTATGATCAATATCTACAATTACGACATGATCTCCGTGATTAAGGCTTTTTTTTACTAAACCCGAACCTGCAACTGGAATTCCAAGGGCATTTTTGTTGCTTGTGGGTAAATTTATTTCATACCAAACTGTTTCTACACAACGGTCACAATGAAGTTGGACTTTCATCAGTTTAGTATGAAATAAATGGACCAGTTGCGTGTTTGTCGAATATACTTCAATGTATAGTGGTGTTTTTGATTGATTCATAGAAAAATAGAACCCTTGAGCTATATCTCCTATCAATGTCTCGATTGGTGTAAAATGAATATCAACAATTTGCATCGTCCGTACTGCCCCATTATGATCAATATCTACAATTACGACATGATCTCCGTGATTAAGGCTTTTTTTTACTAAACCCGAACCTGCAACTGGAATTCCAAGGGCATTTTTGTTGCTTGTGGGTAAATTTATTTCATACCAAACTGTTTCTACACAACGGTCACAATGAAGTTGGACTTTCATCAGTTTAGTATGAAATAAATGGACCAGTTGCGTGTTTGTCGAATATACTTCAATGTATAGTGGTGTTTTTGATTGATTCATAGAAAAATAGAACCCTTGAGCTATATCTCCTATCAATGTCTCGATTGGTGTAAAATGAATATCAACAATTTGCATCGTCCGTACTGCCCCATTATGATCAATATCTACAATTACGACATGATCTCCGTGATTAAGGCTTTTTTTTACTAAACCCGAACCTGCAACTGGAATTCCAAGGGCATTTTTGTTGCTTGTGGGTAAATTTATTTCATACCAAACTGTTTCTACACAACGGTCACAATGAAGTTGGACTTTCATCAGTTTAGTGGACATGCCACAATATAACCACTTTTTTCCATAAAAACCTTGCTATTAAATTCCATTGGAAAGTTATCACAGACTATTGTTCTAAAATATAGGAATGATCTTTCTGATCTTGAATCTATAATAAATAGTCATTCAATAGGTTCTTTGATTACAAGTAATTCGAACTTTCTAATATCCCATTGTACAATTAATTTCAATACTTGGTTTTCTCATATCTTGATTTTTTTTTAATTTGTTCGGGAGATATCCATAAACCTTTCGAAGATCCAATTTTTGGGTTGACCACAGTTTTAAGGAGTGGATCAAGAGAAAGCTAATATTTCACCAAGATTTCGGCATCACAAAACATATTGTCGAAATTTTATTACCCGATATTTTGTTTCTTCGTTTTCTCTGTATCTAATTTTTCAATTATTTCTTCTGGTAAATTACTTATATACTCCAATAATGATTCTGGTGAAAGATTTCTAAATAATCCCCGATCATCCAATTTTTCGACTTCCTCGGATTTCTCCATTTCTTGTAGGATTTTGTAAATTTGTGCTGCTTTTATTACTTGCACATGAGTTAACAACATGCTTTCTGGATAATAAAGTGCAACTATCGTTGAAATTAACGCAAGCAAAATTGCATTCAAGTCTCCTTATAAAACGGCAATGTCAATCTATGATCCATCGATTCCGGTTCCTGAAAAAATATCAGAACTCAGTTCATAGCTATAAACCGAAAATCGAATGACGCCAGAAATTAACATCATATAACCTGCAACCTTCCAAAACAAGGAGATAGTTGAGGTTCTGTTCGTTTTTTGTATGAGTTTAGAATTTCTAAAAGAATAAACTAGCATATAACCAGTGATTATTCTTAAAGGCTCACCAATTATAAATTTCAGATTTTCTCGATCTGACGAAATAATGTCTGTGTAAATAAGTGATTTTAAGATAATTAAAACTAAAATAGTAATAAATCCATAGAGAAACAAATTTCGCTTATTGATTGGTAACTTATGATGAATGTATTCAGAAGATAACTGGATGATGATTAAATGGACCAATACAAAAATAATGCTTATTAGGATTTCTGAAATAAAAAATGACGAATCAAAAGAAACCAATACTTAATCAAACATTGATAAAACGAACAAGAGAGCAAAAATTAGGTAACTATTAGACTTCACAAATAAATAATTTCTAATTTGAATGAAGCTAGGAATTAGAAATAATAAACCTGCAAATAATAAAATTAGATCGATCTGAATAATATTTCACCAAATTAATTACAAACTATTCTTGATTTTATTTTTGAGATGATTATTCAAATCAATTGTCCTTGAATGTTGGATGTTATGTAACTTAAGAAAAATAGATTAAGAAAATTAATTAATCATAGTCCTACCATAATATATTTCATTTTTTGTAAGTTATTTCGGTTTGTATTACTGTTTTTGACCTCTTAAAAAGTCAAAATTAATATTGTCAACATTAAATCCACAGAATAGATCCCTTTTGGGGGGGAACTATTGAAAAACGATGACGAATTAAGAATTAAAATAATCCTATTGGGGAATGGCCATGTTGGTAAAACAAGCCTTGCGACTAGATTTGCTAAAAACACGTTTAGTGAAAATTATCAGCCCAGTATAGGGGTTGACTTCATGATGAAATTTGTTGAACATGAAGGAAAAAAGGTCAAAGTATTAATTTTTGATACTGCAGGACAAGAATTTATCTCTGCATTAAGAAGACAACATTATGCTGGAGCTTCAGGAGTTGCTGTTGTTTTTGATCTAACTTCCCGTAAAAGCTTTGAAGATTTGGATGGTTGGATTGAGGAAGTATATGATGAAATTGGAAAAGTAAAAACTATTTTTGTAGGAAATAAAACAGATTTAGTTGATGAGAGAGTAATCTCAACTGAGGAAGGGAAATCTTATGCCGAGAGAAAAGGTGGAACCTACCTAGAATCCTCTGCAAAATTAGATAAACAGGTTTCTGATATTTTCATACCGTTTGTAGATGATGCTGTCTCTAAAAGTTAAACTTCATTGAATAAGGAAAATAAATAAATAATAATATTATTTTCATTTAATGAATTGAGGAAATAAGAAGTAATGAAAGAGAGATCCAAGTCATGATCAGAAAAGCTAACTTTTCTTGTATGTTCAGCTAATACTATACCAACGTCACCGTATCCTCCAGCTGCTACACTGGAATATTATAATATTTGTCTCCTTAAGGAGAGGGGCGCTTCCTTCCACTTGGTGTATTCAAGCTAGCAGGCTCGACCAAGATGGCTTTTTCATACTTTTTAACCATTGTAAGATCATTCTCGATACCATCAATCATATCAAAATTAATATCATTACTTGATTTATGATGGCTCGTTACAACGGACACAGGAACAGAAATTGCTAAATTCTTTTTGACTGTATTTGGACTTCTCATTCTCATGCGAGAATGAGCCTTCGGTGTAGTCTTAGTACCTTTTGCTTGATATGGTCTAAGAAATCGACCTAGTCCAACTTTACTCCAATTGGATTTTGGTGCAAGTTTCCTGTACTTCACAGTACGTTTTGCTATATTCATAGCTCCATTGAAATCGGCATTGTTGCGTACTCCACATTTAGAGTTTAAACATTTGAAAAACGATTGAGTAGGTCTCTTCCCTTTGATATTACATTTATAACAAAAGATCGATGTCCAATATTCATCAATTGCAAATAATTTGTTTTTCAAACCAATTTCAGATAGTTTGTGTTCTAGCAATTTGGTAAATCTGAAAAATGTCCAGGAGTTGAGTTTTTTCCTGTATTGTTTACCTTTACCATTGCCTTTTCTACCTTTCTTACGGATCCCTTTCAATTTACCTATTCCAATTTGTAAATTGAATGTTTGACTTATATCCTCGATATGCGCCACTAATTCTTTTACCAGAATACGATCATATTCCAATGAAACTATCTTTCGTCTGTCCTTAAGCTCTTTTAGCTTCCTTGAAATATTACCCCTAGCAATTGAATTATTGATCCGATGATAATATTCTCTCTGTAAACTAGCTATTTGATCTTCCAGTCCTGATAATTCTTTGAATTTATTGTCTGAATGCCAGGTTTTCCTATGTTGAATACCCGAATCAGTCATCACCACAGTAAATGCAGTCTTATTTATTCCAAGATCAATCCCCATCACTGCCTTTGGTTTACCTTTTACATCTTGACTTTCAATCTGTGAATTGATGGAAAAATTGGCATAATGCATTTCATCTCTTTTTGAGAATTTCATTGATAATCTTAGTGAAGCAATTTTTCCTTTGGAAATCTGTTCTACGTGATATTTGCTCAGTTTCAGGGGGATTTTCAATCTGTCATGTTTTACTTTCTTTTTTACTCCATTAACAATTGACCAGTTGGTATCCATCGAATCTCTTACTGAAAGGACAGCATTATTGAAATTCAAACTAAAACGTCCTCTCGCTCCTCCATTGTATAAAATTGTTCTCGATAATGATCCTTGTTCTTTTCTAGGTTTATCAATTGATAATTTTGCATTTTGAATTTTTGATAGTTCTAGATATGATTTGTAAGTGCTAACTGCACTCTCCCTGCATTCTTGTAACTCATCAGTGGATATTCTAGGATATTTGCTCTTGAGATCATACATTACTTTTATTCTACTTTTAGTGGTCAAAGTTTGTCGATCCAACAAACCAGTATCAATTTGGTATTTATTGCGATTTGATAATGTTACGAGGTTATCATGTTCTTTCTTGATTATTCCAAGATATTTTTTAGTGATGTTTGAATCTCGCTTTTGCATACGATGGTATCTCAATTGCTGGGATCGAGACATTTTATCCCATTTAATCGGGACTTGTATCGCAAAAGTATGTTTCAATTGATAAAATTAAACACTTATCTATTAAAAACTAATTAGATAGTACATTACAAGTGAAATTTTCCAATTTCCCATAACTCCATATTTATCAATACAAGACACGCAATGGGTAATACCCATATTCGCTTAGGAATCTTTTTTTCGTTCGACGATCGGAAAAAAAAAATCAGAAAAGTTAGCTTTTCATACCATGGTTGTAATTTGGGATATGGGGATAATATTTATCTTTGAATGTTTATTATAAAAGATCTTAGTGATTATAGATACACTTCAATCCATAGTTAAATGCAAAGTAATTTGATATACTCTAATATAACTTAAAAGCATCTGATTTAAAAATAATAACGTTGATAATACTAGTGATAATATTATGCCTCGTAACAATTTGAGGAAAATAAAACGTCGAACTATTGATCCTGTAAATTCAAAGAAATCATACGGTATACGGGGATTAGATAAAAGACAAGTAAGAAAATCAAGACCTGAGTATGATTTTAAAAATAAAGTTCGAAAATCAAGAAGAAGAAGAGAGGGAAATGATAAAACAAGAGAAAATTATAATGAATTTCAATCATCTAATGATTACCAAACAAAAAATAATATCTCAGAATAACTTTATAAAATTTTGATTCTAGGATGTAACTGACATATACAATAGATAAAGATTTTAGGTCTTTTTATTTAATTTTTTATAATTTTTAGTCACTTTTAACCATCTGTATATTCTTTAAATACAATTCAGTGTATAAAATATTCAATGAATGAATTAAAAAATCTTGTCAATGAATTAACAGAAAATCATCCTAAACAAATGATTGATAGAATTGACAACATATTGCAAGAGTTCAAACTTGAATACCTCGAAGCAAGAATAACACACAAAGGTCTGCATAGTTATCACGAAGGATATGCAGTATTAAAAGAAGAAATAGAAGAACTCTGGGATGAAATTAAAAAACGTTCACCAGTTAATGATAAATTATTCAAAGAAGCAATTCAAGTGGGAGCGATGGCATTAGCGTTTATTCATGAATTATTGGAAACGCCACTATTGAATGAAGAAAACAAATAATTGATAAAAATAAGTCACCAGAATAGCATATAAGAGGAAGAATGTGAAAGATTAATCCTTGAGAATTGATTTATTAAATATTCTAGACATTTATTTTCACCATATAAATCGAGTAATATTTTTAAATTAGAACTTCCCTAATATATACAGATGGATTGGAGGACACAACAATTTTTCTTTTATGGAATATTGCTCGTTTCGGCATTACTATTGGTTTATTTCGCCTTTAAACGAAAAAACTCAATATCGAAAAACAAAATTGCAGTAAAACAGGGTTGGCAAAGTTACAAACAAAATATTAGAGCTCAGAAAGCAGGTTTTGAAACACCTGAAAATTATCAAAAGGGAATAATATTAGGATTTCTAAATCAAAAAGCTCAGCAATTTTTATATTCATCTGGGTTTAATTCTGTAGATTCAATGGTTATGTACTGGCAAAATGTAAAATCTAACATAAATTATTTCCTTGAATCTGATACAGACATTATGAACCAAAAGATGATAAATGATATTACAACTCTTCAACAATTAAGTAATTTGGAAAATCATTTACAGCCATATTTTGGAGAATTGAACCAGTTCATTGCTGAAACAAATCGAATATTGAGTATTCAAATAAGCCTTTTAAATTTATTTGAAACAGAGAATGCCGTGTTATTTACTACCTTAAGACATGCTCAGCTTGAAAATCATAGAAGGAATTTTGATAAAATTCAGGGCAAATTAAAAAGTGTTCAAGAAAATTTTAATTCAGAATTTAAAATCAGAAAGGATTGGTTCACTCAATGGCAAAACTATATGTCCCCAATGTGGATAACAGGAAATCAAAAGATAATATCACTAAAAAATATTTCTAGTATTATTAACGCATCACTCGATACCGAAGAATTTAGATTACTCAATTTACTTGATTCTCAGAAACAGAGACAAAGTCTAGAAGTAAATCCGTTTTTGGAAAAAGAACTAGGATTTCAAATTGTTATGTTAATGCAATGAAATCAGATCTATTGATATTTTATTCTTTATAATAATAAAATAAAATACATTAAAGCCAACCTTCATCCACTGATTTAACCATTTGAGAATTTGCTTTTCGCCAATCTTTTTCTGAATCATGATATATCCTCCTTGCATGCCTATTTGCTGCATCATACAATTTGAAGAAGTCGAAAGAAGTGAATTCATTGGATTTATAGATAATTTTCCCATTGATAATAACATTAGCCACCTCTGTTCCATTAGATGAGTGAACCAAATTAGGAATAAAATTGTGAAAAGGCTTGAATATCCAAGGAGTCATATTCAAATTTTGCAAATCGAATGTTATCACATCTGCTTGTTTTCCTTCTTTGAGACTCCCAATTTTATCTTCCAAACCAAGAACTTTGGCACCACCTATAGTAGCCATTTCCAAAACCTGCCAAGCAGGTAGTATGGTCGGATCACGATGAAGAATTTTCCCGAAAACACTTGCACTTCTCATTTCCCTAAACATATTATGATTACCAGGTCCAGGAGCTTGATCTGTGCCTAAACCAGCAATTCCCCCGATGTCTGTGTAGTGATGCAATGGTGGAACAATTCCATCTATTGTTGCAATTGAACTTTGACATGATGCCATCTTTACTCCTTTTTGAACCATCAATTCCCTCTCAGATTCCGTTGTATCATGAATATGTGCGGCAATCAGATTGTTATCTAATAATTTGTTATCATTTAGAACAGAAACAGTCGATGCATCAGTCCCGTACCTTCTTTTAATCTGTAATCTTTCACGCTCACCTTGAGCAATGTGCATATGGATCCTAGATTTATTCTCTTCAGAAAGATCTTTTATTGTGGATAGCAAATCTAAGGATATCATATCTAAAGCCTGAGGACCATACATACATGAAACTAAATCGGAATTCTCATATTCTTTAAAGAGTTCATTAGTTTTTTTAATTCCTTTTTCTCCTTTAGATTTGTTAAATTTGTAAAGTTCATTTGGCTTCAACTTACTTCTTTTGTTTGAAACTTCATTTATGGTTTCCGTTGCAACAACACGTACCCCTAAAGGTAAATAAACTTCCTCAACCAATTTTCGGACATCGGTTGAAAATTCGGCAAATGTAGTTGTTCCAGTTTGTACCCCTTCTAGCACACCTAACTTAGATCCCAAGATACGATCTGTGTCTCTGAGATGGGAAGAAAATGGGGCGATACCTTTGTTCATCCATTCTATTTCAGGCAAATCTTGCGCTGCGCCCCTTAATAGGGTTAGCCCTGAATGGAAATGTACATTTATCAATCCAGGCATTGTAATCATGCCTTTACCATCAATGACTACATCGGCGTTTGAATAATCAAATTTCTTCATTGGTCCAACATAGGAAATCTTGTTTTCGTTGATTCCCAATCCACCATTATCTATAATTCCAAGATTTTTATTTTCGAAGGTAAGAAGAATTGAATTAATTATAGCAATATCCATTGAAGTCTCGAATACTCATACACAATTTGTATTTATTATCATGTTCCACATTATTTGTACACATTATGTGGA
>MDVR01000022.1 GCA_001940725.1 Candidatus Heimdallarchaeota archaeon LC_2
CGTTATTTTGGTCAAGAAGCAGAATATGCAGCAAAGCTTTCAGCTTGGCAGCATTATGAGCATTCGCTCATAAAATTTGAGTGGAGTTGATGTCTCACTAATTATTAATGATAACAATCGATCGATTAGAATCTTGTTCTTTATGGATAAACCAAAGCCCTCTTTTATGAAATACCAAAATTGGTATTTGTGCAAGTGCTGACATTAAATTCAACAACTTTATAATTATAACCACTAGTTAATCTTATGTCTTTTGTAGATCAATACTTAACAGTTAAGAACTGGTTTATGTTTAATTCGGTTATTCTCTTTCTTTTTGGTATCGGAGCTCTTTTAATGCCAGAAAATCTATCTTCAAGCTATGATTTGACATTGGAAGATGGTGGCATCCTTGCTGTACAAAATAACGGTGCTTTCTTTCTAGGTGTTGGAATATTGCTTTGGCTTGGAAGAAACGATGGACCATCAGATACCCAAAAAGGGATCATGTATGGTATGTTGCTAATATACGTCTTAAGCCTTATCTTATCAATAAGAGCAGTTATGAATGATGTGGTAAATAATACTGGGTGGACCGATGTCATCTTGAATCTCATTATTTCTACAGGTTGGGGATATCTTTTATTTGTGAAGTCGGATGAAACCCAGTAAATTTTTGCACAATTACTGCCCAATCCCCATTAGAATTTAGGTTTAATTTAGAAACCTGGACAGTGAATTTTGCAATGGTTTAGAAAATGATATAAATAGATTGATTTAACCTAGAGGCATCCTTAAGTTACATATATACTCTCTTTCCCGAATGTGGGAAGCGGAGCAAAAACTAACTACTTAGGTCATTAATGAACTGATATAAAAATTAGACGTGATCGAGCAAAAATGATAATTAAACATGTTTGATGATAAAAAATTGAACATAATCAAAAAATCTTTTACCTTAGGATGTATAGATAGCTCATCTTTAAACATTTCAATAGATCGATCGATCGAGAAATTAACTTAAATTGTTTGACTAGACAAGATAATTCACTATTTTTAAAAAGACGATTGTAAAGGTTATTAAGATGATATTAGGTAAAATAAGTTAATGGATAATACTCAAATACTGCAAAAAATATCATATGTAGTGATTTACGTCACTGATATGGAAAGATCTGTTGAGTTCTACCTAGAAAAATTAGGTTGTGAAATTTTATTCAAATCTGATAGTTTTACACATTTAACAATTTCAGGGGAAGATACTAAAATTGGACTGCACCACACTGAAAAAGGATATTCTGGACAAAGAATTTCCACCGAGGTAACTTTTCTTGTCAACAACGCTCGAGAAGATCAGAAAAAGCTTGAAGCCCGAGGAGTGATTTTTTCGCGAGATGCTATAGAAATTGCTCCAAATACATGGGTTGCAAATTTTCGAGATCCAGATAGCAACAACCTGTCCATAACTAGCTCAACTTAATTTAGGATTTTCAAAAATTATCCAATTTAGATAATATGTTACATCGATCGATTACATATGCATTTAATTATATGTAAGTTAACCATGCCCCGAGGGTATTTCTCGATGAAACTCAGCAATCTCTTCGTTCTCTGATAACTCAACAATTGAATTTATTTTTTTGTCCACTTCTGAATTCCATTCATTATGAAAAGCAATCTTCGACATCGACGCCATTGAGTTTAACTGTTGGAGAGCCTTTAAATCTAAACAATCCAGCATATTTATTGTCCAATACAGGGATAAGCTTAATATCGGCAAATTTTTCATTTTCGCCAACGAAATCACAGATAATCTCGCATGCTTTAGTATAATTTGGACATCCATGATGATAAAAGATTTCAAATTCCAAGACCATTTGGTATTCTATTCCCCTCGTATTATTTAATATGTGGCTTTTAGTCAGTTGATTGATCGATCTGCTTTGACATTTACATTTGACCCAGTTTCAGAGGATTAGACTTACCCATTCCTTGCTTCATCATGTTTCTGATATTCCTCAAGCACTATTTTAGCTAATTCAAAGGATTTCTGTCAAACTGCTTTTAGGGTAGGAAAGCGTGAGGAAACTAAGACATGACTGTAGAAGTCAGCAGCGCTTTCGTGAGACCTGGAACCCTCGTGAGGCCCGGACCAAGAGGTAGGGTCCTGAGGTTTCTCGTTGGCAGTCTTCAAGTTAGCGCAACAATCCTTACTTTTTTCTACTTGGACGTGTTTCTCCACCCAGATCTCAATCGTTCGATCAATCTAGGTGTGCTAATTTATATCGTCATCAGCTTCCTGATTGCCCTGCGATGGCTAGGCTATATGGTTAATATTGCCTTTCGCGTTCCTTGGGGAAGTCATCTATACTGGGTTCTATCAGGATTCGTTAGTCTCGCCCTGGTCGTTAGCCTAACGGTCTTTGGCAACGTCTGGGCACTCCCGTTCAGTATTCTGGTCTTTTTATTGATCATCTACACTACTGGACATAATTTTTCACGATAGGTCTGTCGGGATGATTACAGTTTTTCGTCGCTGCCATAGAGTAACCTGATTCTCTATAGTCTTGATTTAAAATTTTTTTCTAGAAAAACACAATTCTTAGATATTTAATTAGGCAAATATTTAATCTCCATAGATTGATTGTTAATATTGTTCTTCAACTGGTGGAGGACTACCACCCCTTCCTTTGATCGATCTAACACATCTCAAGTTCTAGTAAATCCTTATTCTTTCTAGCACTCAGCTCTTCATTCTAGCATTCAGTTGATAAAAATCGAAAAATTAAAAGATTCGCAGGTGTTTCTTCGATTCGTCTAAAAATGCAGAAAAAACAACCTGCGTATAAAATATTCAAACTCATAGGTCATAAAGCAATTGCTGCAATCGGAGGAATTGCCAAAAGAAGTGGTTGGGATCAACCACTTCGTGGTACAAGGTTTTATTGCGCTTCATCGATGCAAAATATAATTGGAAAGGACATTAGTGTTCCATATTACATTAAATATAAGTTTGCTTAAATATAATATAAGATCAATTGATCCTGTAAATAGATGTGTAAAAAGAAATGATAAAATTACAACCTAAATTTTTATTGCTTTTATTTCTCCTATCCATAGGGGCAATAATTGCAACTCCATTGTTTGTTGTAGGTGATTCTCATCAGACAGATTCAGATGATGAAGATTCAACACATAGTGATTCTGATGATGATGAAAACAACGACGATGATGATGAATACAATGAAGCAGAAGAGCAAGAAGAAGATGATGCATATGAGAGAGATCTTGATATTGTGGTTAAAGCTGATAGAATTGAAATCGAATCTCAATTGAAATTCGGTGAAAACAAAGATAAGATTGAAATTGAATTCAGAGCAGAAAGCGGTGAGGAACCTGAACTGGAACTTGAATATTCAACAGAAACAGATACCCTAGAGGCTGAGTTTGAGTTTGAAATAGAATTTGAACAAATTATTGAATATCTAGAAAATGGAACCGCTGAGGGATATCAAGAGGGTGAAGAAATCTCAGTTTATGAAATTGGAGAAACTAATTGGAATGATATTGTCCACACTATTTCAGATGTTGCTGGTACAATAGTTAATACATTTACTGCTACAACAAGCGACGGTGTATTTACCATAATTTTAAGAATATCCGGTTCATTAATCGAAATTGATGGTGCCATTCTAACACCCAATTCTATCAAATTTGATGTGGAAATACACAATTTTCCCTATCAGTCTACTGATTCTAATTTAGCTATAAAAGCAAAGATTGAAACTGAAGCTGAAAGTGAACAAAAAGATGAGTCAACCGAGGAAAGCCTTGGATTTGGAAGTAATGAAGCAGAGGTGCTTATTGGTAATCTTGCTGCACAAGGCTTTTTCTCATGGGCAGAAAATGCTTTAGCTGATGGATTGAATGTGTCTGTTATCAGCTCTGCGCTTGAATCAGATGATGATCCAGATGATGATCTTGAAGAAGGTAAAACCAGCGGAAGGATGTACTTCTCTTTTAATGCTTCTAATGTACAAGATATTGTTTGGGATCCCAAAGTTGGAGTCCAAAGTGAAGGAACACAATTACAACTAGCTGCGATTGCTGATAAATACGCTGACCTACGTGGTGGCACAGATTCTGGTCTTCCAGGATTTGGGTTCTGGATAATTTTGGTTTCTCTTGGAGCATTACAAGTCATAAGAATAAAAAGGAAAAATAACTAAATAGATAAATATCAGGCACACTGTGCTTGATTTATCTTGTTATTGAAATAAATTACTACAATTAAAATAATTAAAAAACAAGGTATTGAATGTTGTGAAATTACTACCATTTCTGATCCTATCACTTTTCCTAATGAATGTAACTGTCACAGCAATTGAAATAGATCAAGAAGATAATACACCACAAATTTTACTGATACATTCTAATTCTATAGATCAAGAATCAATTCTTGCTATTTTACAGGAGATTACTATTCCTATAGATATAGATACTCGACTCATGTCTAATTTGGCAAATACCGATTTAAAATCCTATGATATGATCATTTTTGTAAGTTCTAATGAATTTGATTTGGATGAAAATGATGAGGACAGAATTGTTACGTTTTTGGGAGATCCTTCATCTATTGATTTCATCAATAAATAATATACGCTTTTAATTATAATAAGATAATAGGAACAGAGATGTCCAATTCTTAGAGTCTACTTACAAGAAACTTAGATAGGCGGAATCAATACATTCGGTCAGATCTCTTTTGTATGATAATATAATAATCTGAAAACGAAAACATTTACTATATTTTGTAATAATTGATATATTTCGAGATAAACTTAAAATCTTTCTTGAAATTGTAGACTCATTCGGAAGAAGAAACATGAAATACATAACTACTGGAAAACCTAGAGGAGGAGACTTACCTCCCAATTATTTGGAACTGCTAAAATCTNCAAAAGAATGGATTAACACAAGAAAATCAAGCGGAGCCATTGAGTCTATCTACGGATTTGTACCAAATGGTGGATTTGCAATCGGAAATTATGACTCACATGAAAAAGCATGGGAGGATTTAGTATCATATCCCCTGTATAGTTACCTTGATTGGGAGGTAAAACCTATAATCGACTTCATAACATTAATTGATAAAATAATTACGATGTCGTCATCGCAATGATTTTTGATTTAGTTTTCTGAAACAAACACCCTAATTAAATCAGATTGAGAAAGGCGGACTTTTTCTTTCAGTTAACCCTATCTTAACATAATTCAATTATTTTCTGTTTTATATCAATTATTATGCCATTTCTTCTTCTAGTTCACCCGATTTAGATGCAATTTGCTTTGAATCATAAAATGCTTCAACAAATGCACGCAGCAAGTCTTCTTTCTCAGTCATTGCAGTTTTTTGAGGAGATTCTTCATCTATTGATTTCATCAATAAAAATTATACGCTTTTAATTATAATAAGATAATAGGAACAGAGATGTCCAATTCTTAGAGTCTACTTACAAGAAACTTAGATAGGCGGAATCAATACTTTCTGTGAAACCTCTATGTTTACACAATTCAAATATACTGTAATAATTCATGAATTTAATATATGAAAGAATACTCGATTGAAGTAACTCCAGATCTCAAAGGTGTGTTCGATTCATTAATTGAAAATACTGGTTTAACTTGTGAAGAATTAATTAACCTGGGAATTTTTCTTCATCATCCTAGTATTTTTCTAGAATTAAAAAAAATTGAAAATATTAAGCTGTGGTTATTTCTAGATAAGTCTGAACAAGAATGGTTGAAAGCACTTTGTCAATATTATGATAAAACAGAAATGGAAATGTTAACTGACTTATTATTATGATTATTATCACTAATATTACTAAGATAACTAATGTGACTAAGAGAATAACTTTTTTATCGTGTATGATAAGATATATATTACGGATCAGTTGACCTGAATAAATCCTTGGCATGGAATAGAATCTCTATCCATATGAGCTCTGATCCATTTTTTCTTTTTTTTTATATTTTCTAAAAATATAAAGGTAACGAGCATGGAGGGATTTGAACCCACGACCTGAACCTTGGCACGGTACTGCTCTATCCGTACTGAGCTACATGCTCGTTGTACAATTATTTGTACTAGTGCTTATTAAGTGTCAGATAAATCTTATCAAAATTCGTCTTTAATAGGTATTAAACAACTTTTTTGTCACTAACGAAGGTCCGTTAATAACCAATGATTTGTAGTATTTTTTGTCGTATAATTAAGTCTATATGTAACTTAAGGATGCCCCGAATCTCAATTTCATCCAAATTTAGAGCTTTACTCATCAATCGTTAAAATCACTTCCTATACTATCGAGAAGGTAATTTCATACATTTTAAAGGGATGAGTCAAAGATATTATCAAAATCTTAATTCTTTTTTGATCCGTAATCGATCCTTCAAATGGAACAATGTCGCTTAGTTGATAGTGCATAACATATTAATAATAGTAAATTTCTAAATTTCATAATGAGAGAGAAAATCCCTCTTGCTTCACAAAGTCATGGAAAACCTAAACCAATATTGATAGACCATCCCAGCGCAAAGAATCAAATAATCAGATTGGTAAAAATTGGAGTAGCCAACTTACTAATTCATTTAACGTTACTGGTCACAATCCTCTTAATTACGCCAAATGTAGAGATTAAAACCGAAGATGACTTTGTTATTGGTACTTCTGATGAAATAATCATTATATTTTTAATTGCCACATTTTTGGGCACATTTGTTACCCGTTTTTCTAATCCACAGTCTGAAGGAGAAATACTGGATTTCACTCCATCAAGAAGCGACACCTCAAGGTAATTAACAATATTCAATAAAATCAATTGATCATAATGTGTCATATTTTAATTGTATAGCCCATTGAGTTACGTAACTTCCCATGTGGGATAATAGTTTTTTGTCTTTTGATCGATAATTTCGGATAGCTCTATCTTTGCGTAATTCAATTATTTCCAAGATCTTTATACTTTGTAAACTTAAACGAGGCAAGAAGTAGATCTCATTCAGACAGATGATAGGAAAGGGATGTCTTTTGGAAATCCATGTTAGAAGTACTATAACTATATTTTTAATGAAATGAGTTGAAATTAGGCTTTTTTGATTGGTTGATTTTTTGAAACTTGTTGAGAAGGGCTGAAAATTGAAATTACTATATTGTTAAATCAAACAATTATTATTTAAGAGCACATTTCATAAACAAGTGTTGTAAATATTATATGTATAAATCTAGATGAGCTCGCGAAAACAATGAATGTATAGTATTTTTATACTAGTAAATTAATACTCATATGATTATCATGTCTAAATCAAAGAAAAGAATGAATCTATCTCGGACTTGGAATACCGTTCTGAATGAGAACAGAAAATACCTTGAGAGATCCTTTGATCAACTGGATAATATCGAAGAACAATATCCTGCACTGGTCAAAAGTTACAAACTAATGCTATCTTATAGCAACTATTTAACAAAAAGAGTAGCAAAATTAGCAACTCAATCATCACCACGTGGTTTTCAGCCTGACCCGGATAGTGTACCTGAATTTTTTCCTGAATTACTGGAAAAAATTTGTCGGGATCATCCTAAGTTGGTTTGTCTATGTAATCCAAACACATTTGGTTGTTTTATTGAGGAAAGAGAGCGACCTGACTTTTTTGACTGCATGGTTGTTTTAGATGAGCTCAAGGATGATTTGAATCAGATCTGTGATTTCAGGGATGAAGAATCTAATTGGAGTCCTTTTAATCATAAGAAATTCGAAACTCTCGGAGGTATTTTGAATCAGGTTAGGGATACTATGGATGACCTTTATGATGCTAACTGTTTTGGACTTGGTGGACTGAATTTATGATTTTAAGAACCTATCCTATCGTTTTCCAATAATTACTAGTATCTAATTGAATTAGCATTTCTAATTATCTGAGAAGATAATTATTGATACTTACTTTCCTCTGAAACAATGGCTGAACGCAATAAGCGATTTGAAATCTTGGATCAAATAGGAAAACGTATTGATGCATTACCAGAAAGTCCAAGATCCTTGTCCGCGACAATCCGTGTTTTGTCTGCTGGGATTCTCCCTTTGATATCGTTTGTATCTATTAATCAAGTGGGTATTTTTGTTTGAACACAAATTTCTTTAAAATGGGTTAGGTGGTTGTGGTACAATTCAACTCAAAAAAATAAACAAATGAATAGAAGTAAATTCTGAAGAAAGATTTTGTAAATAGATTATCTTTCAAGTGAATTTTTCATGTACATTAAATTCCTCCATTCGAATATTATCCCAATTTTGGTTGTTAAAATTCATCTCGTCGTCTCCCTTTTTCATCATTTGAATTGATAATAGCTCTTCTGGCATACTTTGAACAATTTTTTCTATTTCATCCCAATTGTTTTCTGTCAGGTGTTAATAATATTTTAAGACAATTTCCTTGTTTTTTTCTTGTATGTAGTATCTCTCTATGATCTCTTCATCTTTTAACACACAAGATGTTACTAAATCCTTTTATTAAAATCAATTGATCATGATCCGCTAGATTTATTATCTGGATAATCCTTTATGCGTAGTATCATCCTAATACGCAATTCAAATAATTTATGATATCCGATTATCTTTACTCAATTAATATTTTTAAACATTAGATATTTAATTGAACTTGAGACATCTTAGATAGATCGATTTGAGCTTAAAATAGGATAATTCAAATAATTATTGAAACGAATTCGTATTATGGTTTTGTTTAAATAAATCGAATGAACTAATGGATTATAACTTACAGGCGATCTTACCATAATTTGAGTTTTCTAACAAATAGTATTGTAGAGAATCCAATCAAAATACCGATTATCAATATAGGAGAACTGTCTCCAGTACTTTTCGCATCATCCTTAGTACTTGTATCAGTTGGAGTGGAAGTTGATGTGATTGAAGGATTTGATGTACTTTCACTAGCAGGGCTTGAACCACCAGAATCTGTCGATACATCCGTAATTGGGAAATTTACTATAACTACATTAGGTGTATCTAAACCGGAACCTACATAGTTGCCTGCATGATCAAATAGTAAAAATGCAAATAAGAAGTTACTACTATCCATCTGAAAATCAATTGTTACATCCAGAAATCCATCCACACCCCCAACATCTCCTGTCCATGTAACCTCGAATATTTCCCAATCATCTAAATCATAATCAAAATAAGCGAAATACATATTGGCAACGTTTATGTCATCATCGATTGTAACTGTCATTGATTGTAATGATCCGTTATCTGCTATTTGGGGATACACTAAGCTGTAAGTAGGATCGATTATATCTCCAGCTGCAATTACGACATCAAAATACGCTTCTTCAAAAATAATTCCACCAACAGCAGAATAAGAAGTTACATTGACGTAAAATCTTACAGTTCCTCCTGCAAAATTGGCAGGTACATAAACAACAAAACCATCTCCATCAGAACTCATCCCTGGATCAAGATTTCCATATACACTGGTATCATTTGCAATCACTATTTCAGAATTATTGGTTCTTAAATTGCCAATTGCACCATAAGCAGGTCCTTCAGTTATTCCAATGTTTACAGTAACAAATGATGTCTCACCAGCTATCAAAGAACTTGAAAGAAGAGTATCCACATCATATATATCATAATAATTCAATGTAATCAATGGATCTTTATGCTGAACGACGTCCAAGGTGACAGTAAACTCATCTACAATCACCTCACCCCACCATGTTTCATAAATGAGATACAGGGTCATCTCCATAGTTTGATTCTCAGCATGTGGACTAATTGACATTAATATGCTATTGGTGCTTAAAACTGGTCCTGATCCAGATGTGTGATCTGACCATGTTAGCCATGAGTTTTCGATTGTTACATCGGTATCATTCGTAACTAAAATGCCATAAACAATTCCTGAATTATCAGTTCCAAGGTTCTCTAATTCTGCGGTAACAGTAAAATTCTCTCCAGCCTCAAAAATGCCATCATCAATCCCGTCAAATAACGTACCGGTAATACTAAATAGATCTTCATAAGGTTGTTGTGGGAATATATCATAAGAGATAACCCAGAAATCATTGAATGTCTCACCAGTTGTTAGATCATAAGAAATCCATAGCAGAAGGTCTACTCGATCTTGAGTGATATCTACTGGTGAGGTTAATTCTATAGTCGTAGAATTCCATGTTGTAAATGTTCCCGAAACACTTTCCCAAGTTTGACTTGAAGAGAATCCTTGCGGATCTGTATCAAGTACCTCAATGTATCCGAAATCGATATTTGCGGACCCAATTTTGGAAAGATTTATGTTTAATGTCACACTCTCACCTGCATCCCAAAAGCCATCATTTACTTCAGTTAGTGTATAGTCGTCTAGATTCAGAAAAGCTTCTCCTGTTTGTAATACCCTTATGGTTAGGCTAAATAAATCTGAACGAATTGTTCCATTCGGAGATTGCCAGGATGTATCATATATCAATGTGATATTTCTTTCTGTATAACCTCCAGGGATTGAAAAAGTAGTAATTTGATTTACTATCTGTGAACCAGCAATTGGAGTATTTACCGTCGATAACCCTCCAGTCAAAATTGTTACATCTGAAGAAGTCACTGTTATATTAGTTTCTAGAGATGATCCACTTCCATAATTCAATATATCTGCAGATAGGTTGATTGATTCTCCTGGTTCTGCAATGCCATTTACATCACCAACCAATTCATAAGTATCGAGCCCAAATTGAGGTAGATTTGTCGAGGGAGTAACTGCGAAAGTCCCATATGCGTCACCTGAGGTTAATACACCACCCAAAGGAATTCTTGGATAAGTGAATAAATCAACCGTTAATGGACCAAGGAAGTTGAGAAAACTTAGTAATCCACTAAATTGGGCTCTGAGTGACCACAGTAGAGATAGGAAGAAATCCATTGTGAAATTACGTAAACCAAATTTGACGTTATTTTGAACACCTGATAAATCATCTATCGCAATTGAAAATGCTTGAGCCTCATAGCTATCAAAATTTAATGTTGAAACGCTTGGAAAGCCATCACCCTCATAATACAGATCAGCGGATATATCAACATCTAATTGGGGCGTAAGGACAAGACTAATATCGAATAATGCATCAATTACAGTTCCAATTGCTGGGATTAAATATAGTGGTAATGGGAGTTCAAATTCTGTTAGTGGCTCTGGATCCATTGGGGTGGTGAGTGTAGGAGATACGTAAGCATTGGTGTAATTAAACAATTCAAACTGTTTCAGAGATCCAAATGGACCAACTCTATAAGCACCCCCTAAGGTGAAACCATAGGAAATTGTTAAACCTGCTCCAAATGGAATTGGATACAGGTTGGCGATAATGCTGTGTTCACTTCCGGCTGTGGCTGAAGTATCATACTCAAGGGTAAGATTCACAGGGATGATCAACTCTGCAGTAAAGACTGCTGTTTCTGTGAATGAGAGGTGGCTCCAAAATCCATCTTTTACCACTTGGGAAGAAGAAAATGTATAAGACTGAACAAAACCGAAATCAATGATATAAGAATCACGACCGGGAGAATGAATTTCTGTGGTGATTGCTGATGTCTCAATTGATTCAGTTGTTGGCTTTGTTGCGACAATTTCAGAAGGATTCATATCTGTAAATCCATCTGTTTCATCATAGGAGTAATCAATTGAATTTTCCTCCACCATGTTCGGATTGATTGGTGATTGCATTTTCGGGTTGAAACTATAATCTGTTAAGCTGTTGTTCGACGAGATAATAGTGATTGAAAATATTGATAATACAAGTAGTGTTATATTGTGATGGAAGACTTTTTCATAAGATCACAGAATCGGGTCAGAATATATATTTATTGAATTTATTTCTGAGATTGTGAGTTAATTCTTTAAAATATCAAGTGTTCGAGGTGTCGAACAATGAATTATAAGTCAAATTGAAATTTAAAGATCATTAAATTTATAAGTAAAAATTAATACATATCCGTTTGTGGCATACATCAATCTACAATTAATAAGAAACATAGTACCAAAAATTATAGAATATTATGCAATGCTATCTATTTGGATTGTGATCAATATCGCATATGGTGTTAAAATTAGAAGTTTATCTGCAGAATTCGTCTTGGGTCTTTAAATTTGTAATTGAAAGTTCGAAAATGAATAAGAACTTTCAAATTTGAAAACATAGTGATAACGATATTCTGTAAAAAGATAATCGAATTAAAATTGTATATTTTGCACCATTTGAAGAAAATATGGCATGTTAATCGCCTTTACCTATGTATTTGAGTTCATTAAAGTCTCTGAAAGCGTTCTAAAACAATTTTCTATATTTTCTCCAGTCTTTGCACTCGTTTTGATGTGACCAAGATAGGAGTTATTGTCTAAATATCGTTGTAAATGATCTAATCCTATAGTTATCCTCTTCGCATCATGGAATTGTTTTTGGATTAAATCAAGTTTATTTCCAACGACTAGCACAGGAATGTCGGTCCGATTATTGACAGCCCACAATTCTCTGAGCCATTTTGAAATTGCATCAAATGTCTCTAAACGTGATAAATCATAAACTACCAAAACACCACTTGCTTTGTTTAAGAAACGACCCCTTACCTGTTTGAAGTTATCTTGACCAGCAATATCCCAGATTTGGAATTGGATCTTCTTATTGTTCAAGATAATATTCTTTTGTGAGAAATCTGCACCTAAAGTCATTAGATGCGGCTTTATAAAATTTTTACCCATGTAAAAACGTCTAATTGAGGTTTTACCAACTGCACCTTCACCTAAAAGAACAATTTTGAAAATATAATCTGATCTATCTTCGACTGTAATGATAAATTATTCTTATTATAAAATATAAATTTTTGGGTTTCTATTAATATGGACTAATAAGCTGAGTCAAATAAAAAAATACAATTTCCCTTTTATTTATCTGAATTCAAAAGATTTTAGTCAACTTAGTGATACATCGATAAAGTGAGAATTAAAGGCTGGTAATGAGTTCCTAATAATGGTAACTAAGTTTATATTATAGAATATAACCGATCTTGTAATGACTGAGCGAGTCAGATATTATAAACTCATTCTCATTGGAGATGGCGCAGTAGGTAAAACATCATTGAGAAGTCGGTTCTTTGGTGAAGGCTTCAACAGTAGTTACATGATGACAATTGGAGCAGATTTTGCAGTAAAACGAACAACTTTAGATGAAGAAGAGTACATTCTTCATTTTTGGGACTTGGCTGGTCAACCGAGATTCAAGGAAGTAAGAGAAGCTTATTACAAAAACGCAGATGCTGCGATTCTGGTTTTTGATCTTTCAAGACCTGATACTTTTGAACAATTACCTCAATGGATTACAGAAATGGTTGAAAATATAAAAAAAGACATTAATGATATTCCGATGGTTTTAGTGGGAAATAAAGTTGATCTCCGTGGAGAACCTAATGTTAAAATTATTACGTTTCAAGAGGGTCAGGACTATTGTCAGAGATTAGGGGTATGGCTGGGTCGAAAGGTCGACTATTTTGAAACAAGTGCTAAGGTTGATTTAAACATTGGAGTTGCATTTAACAATGTTATAAAACAGCTAAATCCAATCCACTAATCTCCTCGCTAAGTCCATGAATAGTTGTTCTATGTTTTCACCAGATTTCGCGCTTGTTGGATAGAATATCACTCCTGGAATGATTGAATCATACAATATTTTTGTCTGATTTGTAAATCTATTTTCTACGATTTTAGAATCAACCAGATCACTCTTATTGCCAACTACAGCAATAGGAATAGGAAATTTGTTTCCGTTTAATTTGTATTCTTCTAACCAGAGGGGAATGTTTTCCAAAGTTCTTTCATTGGTCATATCATACACTAAAATAATTCCAGATGTATTATCATAGTATAGCTCGCGGATTGACTTAAATTTGATTTGACCGGATAAGTCCCAAATATGAAGAATTATATTTCTTTTGTCAATCTCCAACCTTTTTACAGCAAAATCTGCCCCTATTGTCATTAGATATGTAGATTTAAATCCTCGACCTAAATATCTTTGTCTGATGGAGGTTTTACCAACGCTTGGATCACCAATTAATATAATTTTGAAACTTTTTTTTCGCACCGTATTACTATTTACTGTGATAAGATAAAAGGTAATTGCTTAGATTGTGAATCGAATATTTGAACGAACTAAAAGCTGATTACAAACTATTTTAAAGAAGAAGAAAATTTTATACAAACTTACCGAAAAATTTGTCGACTTCACTGTCTATCTGATCCTGTTCTGACTGAGTAACAAGTGAATTTGGGGGAATTACAGAAATGAGATCATAAATTTCAGTTGCAAAATGCCTTAGGGCAACTTTATGTTTGATATCATTAACTAACGTAAACACAACAAAAGTGAACTCTTTGTAATCATGAATAAGTACTACTCCCGTCTCATGCGAAATCGTTTCTAAATTCCCACTTCCAGCAATCACTTCCGAAAGAAAATGAGATAAGGCAACTACAAACCCTGTTATAAGACTTACTTGCAAGTCAGAATCAGGCCGTTTTTTCTCATAAACGGGAATCTCATCCCGAACAACAATCAAGTAAAAGACGTCTGATCTTTGTTCTTCATATAATTGAAATAATTTTTCCGAGATATTTACTAATCCATCAACTTTGATTCTTAATAATTTACGAATTTTCAATTCCACAGTTGCTTTAAAATGATCATCTACGGGATTATGATTACGAATGATCTTGACTGAAGGAAAATTATTTATGGATTGGCTAAGTAATGGATCTATGTTAATGTCTTTAAACCATTCATAAAATGTACATGCACCATTATAGAATAGTTTTGCTTGTTCAAAATTCTCGTCATAGAGATACAAGTATGCCTTAACTAATGTAATATACATAGATAGAATTTTTTGGTTAAACTGATTTGCAATTAAGTCAATATCAGAAAGATACTCTATCATACTCTCGAAATTATCTTGGGTCTCATTTTCAAGGTAAAACTCAAAATTAATTACTGCAAGTGATCTTAAACCCTCTATCGCATCCATAAATAACTGTGAGAAATCTTGATTTGAACTTGTTTCGGACAGAGATATTAATAGTGAAATTAGCTCATCTGTGCTTTTTTGTTTGGGGACCTCCTGCATCGACTTGTATTGTTTTAATTCTAAGGTAATTTGCCTTTTAAAACTAAACTGCTCTAGCAATTTCTGTAAATTTATTACGATATCACTCACATTCCATGGCTTTTCAATAATCAAATGTGTATTTACATTGTTTATTGATTTCCTAGCAATATCCAAATTCAGCTTTTCAGTTTTCAAAACACGAGAAATGTCTGGATTTATGGATTTTATTCTTTCCAATAACTCCAAGCCAGACATATTTATCATATGAAATTCAGCAATTATAATCGCAACTTCATTTGACTGGATATAGTCAGAAACCAAATATGGATCATTAAGTGTTACAATGTCAAAGTATTCATTAAATATCTTATGAAAATGTTGTAATTGTGATTCTTCGGTATCAACAATTAGCACCTGCAAAGAAATTTTGCTTTCAGTCATTGATTGATATGTATTAGACATCTGTAATATTTCTATCTATCCCTTGAATTTGATATTATGATAAATGTTATTATGCCCGGAAAATTTAGATTCAAGAGATCTTCTCATTAAATTCTTTCATAGGTATTTCAAACATATAAGAATAAGAAAATCTCCAATCATTCTGTTTAAAATCAAAATTTGCTGGATAGAACCAATGAATCATCGATCCATTTTGCTTGGTATCCAATCTGAGAGACTGTAGGGAAGGAAACATTTCCCAAAGCAGAAATAAAAATTCATTAGATTGTTTAGGTGTCAAATTACCCCAAATCATTGCTTTGTCATTTTCTAGTAGATCCAAGGCCATTCGAAATGGAGGTGGGTTTTCCTTGAAAAGATAATATAGTAGATTCTTATCTGTTTGGGATAATGAGTTGATCAGAACTAGAAATGTTTCAGTCAAATCAAAGGATGCATGATTGTAGTTCAGTCTGATTGTCGATATTAAGTTACTTTGGACAAAATTATAAATTCTATGTGTATCTGTTCTACTTAATTCATACATGTGACGTAATTCGGATTGTTTTATTCCCCCATTAGATGTAATTGTTCTTAGGAAATTCAGCTTTATTGGACTCAATTCTTGGTAGTCAACTAGATCTACTTTCTCAAAATCGATATATGGCTCTTCATGAACTGAAGAGAACCAATTCTGCCAATTGAATGTCCAAATTAGATTTTCGTGATCAAAGCTCTGTAAATCGGGATAGGTTTCTGTCCGGATACCTGAACTTGGAAATAAGTCGTAATCATAAATTATATTTTTGCGCATTAATAATTCGTCAAAAAATAGTTTAATATTATCTTGAGCTTCAGAGTTATTCGGAATATCAAACTGTATGAGAAGTCCAAAATGCTCACCAAAAAACCTGGATCTATAGTGCGTATATGGATGAACATCACATGCTAATTCCAACTTTTTCAGCAATTCCATTGTCAAAACTTTGGCAATAACTGAAATCCTAAGAAGACCTAGAGTTTCTACTTTGTAAATAGCAACTGGCAATCCGATGATTCCTTCTTCAACCATTCGATTATACCTTTTCTTCACGGTGGGCCATGAAATATCTACCTTCTTGGCTAGTTTCTTCATTGAAATTAATGGATCTGTTTGTAAAGCTTGTATGAGCTTAAAATCTTTGTATGGTATTTGCTGCATACCTATATTTCAAATCTGGATATGGTTAATAATGTTAAAGGTGATTGGATGGAAAACTTGATGATTACTATTTGACAATTTAATATTATTTATGGAAATTATATTGACCTATTCCAGAATTAATACTGAGAGGGGATTACCACCTGGAGTCCCCCCGGGTGGATCGAAAGTATATTCAACAATATCACTCGCAAAACCTCCCTGAAAAATTGTACCTGTAATTTGTACAGTGTACCAACCATTTTCCGTTGCATGATTGTAAAAATATATTGTATATGAAAGGTCAAAAACTGATGTGGACAAGTCGTAATGATAATCAAAAGATGTTTCAGAAGGTAAGATTAGTGAAATGTCTAAATCATAAAAAATGTCATCGAAATTGTCGCTCTCAAAATTGAGGGTGAAATGACTAACTACATCATCCTCGAGACCATCTGGGTCAAGGGCAGTATAATATGCATCAACAATTGTTATGGTCATAATTATCCCATTATTCTCAATTGTAGTGGTTTCCGATGCGTTTGAAAACGAAATAAAAATCGAACCCAAACACAGAATGATTAAAAATAAAGAATGTATCTTCATTACTGAATTTTGATAATTCTCTAATTAAAATATTATTGGAACATTAATAAAAATAAAAATGCAAAATATACCATATGTTCCAAACGATTAAATATGGATGATCTAAGTCTTTTTGATTAATTTTTCACCAATATTTTAACCTCAAATGATCCTAAAAAATAATATTGTTTGGAACGATATTTAAATATAATTACAATTTATTGATAAATATTCCAAAGATGTTTTATTCCCACATTTTTGTTAAAAATTCATTGTAGTGGCGGTTTTGGGTTAATAGAATATTTTTTTGAATGGATTGTCTGATAAATCAAATCATTTTGTGAAATAAATCAGAATAATACTACACTTAAATTTGAATATATTCCTATTCGATCGATCTAGCTTGTCTCAACTTCTAGCGAATCCTTAATCTTTCTAGGATTCAGCTATTCATTCTAGTAAATTCCTCAGAAAACCGAAAAGTAAATAGATTCGCAGGTGTCCCTTCGAATCGGCTAAAATGCGCAAAAAACAACCTGCGTATCTAATATTTCACAGAATCGGCAAAAAGCCTATCGCTTGCATCTCGAACATTGCACAGAGAAGTGGCTGGAATCAGCCACTTCGTTGGAAGCGGTTCTACACCGCTTCTTCGATGGTTCGTGGAATCATTCTCCTTTATATCAAGAGAATGAGATCCCTCGATGCACTTGTGGGTTATCTCAAGAATAATTCACATGCTCGAAGAGCTTGTGGATTTGGAAAGTTTTCACCCTCCAGATCCACTTTTTCAAGATTCTTACGATTTTTAGGTCCGAAACCATTTGAAAACTTGTTTTACAATCTTGTAAAGGTTTTACAAGATCAAGGTAAGGTGACTGGACGTCACCTTGCCATTGACTCCACTCATGTTAAAGCGTGGAGCAGTAGAAAATCGAAGAACAAAAAAGATCCTGATTTCAAACTTGCAAAAAATTGCAACTTTGCAAGACTTGGCATGACTCCGAAGAGTTTCATGCCTTGTTACCGTGTCCATGTACCTACACGTTTCCAAAATATGATTATTACAGTGACCTTCTATTAAAAATAAAATTTGGAGATACCAAACGGTATGGACCTGATAAGACAGTAACCATAGACCACATGAGACAATTATACGATTACACAGCATTAACTGAAAAAGGAGCAATTATATCATTAAGTAACAGGGTTACTCAAGCGGTTTGGAAGAGTATTATAATGAAACGTGATCAAAAAGGTTACTGGCAATATGTAGTTGTAACTCGCAACATGTTAAAAAATCTTATTGCTCTTTTTACTCCATGGCTAGTCAATTCTAAATATTTGATTCATAGATAGTGAAGCAAATTGATCTGAAATAGAGAATATTTTGTATAGATCCGAAGAGTGATAAAGTTGATTGACCTATAATTTTTTTTTTTTGGCATCGGAATATTATTTCATATCTGTAGCCTGATCAAATTCTAGGAAAATGTCTCTCTGATAAACTAAGGAGTTATATCATTTTATATTGTAAAAATGAAATAATCTTTGAAGAATCCATGCCTTCTATTAATCTAAAATCTGTTGAAGTCCCTACGAGATTATCATCTCCCGAAAACGAGATACTGTTGGAATTGAAGTTTCAATGGAAAACGGATTAACTGTTAGGATTAAATATTAAAATTCCTCCAAATACTGTCAATGAAAGCATGTTGTTATGAACTTACGAACATGAATTATTTAAATTTTCTTGATTTGACTTTCTCTCTCAATTTTGAGTAAATTTTATAATTTAGAATTACTTCATTTAGATTTCTTTCTTCTATTTTTTTATAATCACCCTTATCAAATTGTCCCCAAACAGCAGTACCGAGTTCTTTTTCAAAATCTGACTCGACTTTCAGAAATTCAATAATTTTGGCATTGCTTAAAGGAAACAATTGAAACCAGTTCTTCTCTAATTTATTAAATGGGACTGTAGTTTCACTAAAATCCAATCTTCTTGCTAGACCGTAGAGATTAAACAATTCACCCTTAGGGGCGATATTATACATGGCAGATCTAATATAAAGATAGTTAAGATCGAAACGATTAATTCCAACACCGATATAACATATTAAGGCTGGTCTGTTTAGTTCAGGATCAATCTTTTTTTGTTCCAATTTGTATAGATTTGAAATATACTCATAAATGTTAATGAGTATGTCCTTTTCAGCAGCATTGGGATTATTAGGATCAAAAGAATCTTCATTCCAAATCCAATAGGAATTAAATTTACCCATGTTGTTAAGATTTGCTTTGTTTGGATTTTGATGGGAAAATGTTCCACCCATCAAAAAATTTTCTTTCATGACTGGATTTCCATCCATATGCCATGATTTGTTATTTCTACCAGATATTGGAACATAAGTTTCCAAATCTAAATTAATGTAAATTGTACCTTTCATCTATAATTCCTCCAAATTTAATTGCAGATAGATTGATTTTTTGGTTAACGGATTCCAAAATTGACAATATGCTTGTATTTGAATAGATAAATGGTTCATTTTAAATCTCCTGATATAGCAAATATTGTATCACCATCATTTTTTGGTAGGACTTTGATCTCTTTGCAACTTTTTATTCTGAGTATATCATGTTTTAATTTAGATTTGAAATATACTCATAAATGTTAATGAGTATGTCCTTTTCAGCAGCATTGGGATTATTAGGATCAAAAGAATCTTCATTCCAAATCCAATAGGAATTAAATTTACCCATGTTGTTAAGATTTGCTTTGTTTGGATTTTGATGGGAAAATGTTCCACCCATCAAAAAATTTTCTTTCATGACTGGATTTCCATCCATATGCCATGATTTGTTATTTCTACCAGATATTGGAACATAAGTTTCCAAATCTAAATTAATGTAAATTGTACCTTTCATCTATAATTCCTCCAAATTTAATTGCAGATAGATTGATTTTTTGGTTAACGGATTCCAAAATTGACAATATGCTTGTATTTGAATAGATAAATGGTTCATTTTAAATCTCCTGATATAGCAAATATTGTATCACCATCATTTTTTGGTAGGACTTTGATCTCTTTGCAACTTTTTATTCTGAGTATATCATGTTTTAATTTAGATTTGAAATATACTCATAAATGTTAATGAGTATGTCCTTTTCAGCAGCATTGGGATTATTAGGATCAAAAGAATCTTCATTCCAAATCCAATAGGAATTAAATTTACCCATGTTGTTAAGATTTGCTTTGTTTGGATTTTGATGGGAAAATGTTCCACCCATCAAAAAATTTTCTTTCATGACTGGATTTCCATCCATATGCCATGATTTGTTATTTCTACCAGATATTGGAACATAAGTTTCCAAATCTAAATTAATGTAAATTGTACCTTTCATCTATAATTCCTCCAAATTTAATTGCAGATAGATTGATTTTTTGGTTAACGGATTCCAAAATTGACAATATGCTTGTATTTGAATAGATAAATGGTTCATTTTAAATCTCCTGATATAGCAAATATTGTATCACCATCATTTTTTGGTAGGACTTTGATCTCTTTGCAACTTTTTATTCTGAGTATATCATGTTTTAATTTAGTTCTTACATAGATTTGAAGAATATTACCAGATCGAAATCCATGAACTATATTGAAATGTGTATATCCGGATTCAAAATACTCTACCATGATCCTTGGCAAATCAGTTTGGGTTTCATATTTTGTGTACCCATGAATATCCAACTCAACAAAATCTATATTGTTGATCGTTTCAAATGATTCTCTCATAGCATTCCTCCTTCCTTAACCATTATATTTACTGAATGGACTGTGTCTATCACGTGCATTTCTCCCGACATCAATCCCAATATCCGGGAATATCATCTCTCAGATCGTATGACTCTATCTCAAGAGCTAAGTCAGATTGATTAAATCTTTCAGGTCTATATATTTCTTGGGGTTCATGATATTTGCCTTGTTTTTCCTCTTTGTGGTTTTTCAAGGATTGAATTGGATTTCGATGATCTGTAAAATCTTTGAAACAGATCTCACATATCGTTCTATTATGTTTACCAATCATATGCTGGACTAATCCAGCATTTTGTTTAAATCGTTTTGGACATATCAAACAATTAAACTGATCGTGTTTATCATTCTCGTGTTGTAGTACTCGAGCTCTTTCATTTTGATAATTGCAGTGTTTGCATTTATTTAACTTCATTTAATTCATCTCTTATGATCTAAGGATATCCTCAGAAATGTGACGTCGGAACCTGCGTCAGATGAATTGATATCATGAGGGTCATTTGACCTCTCCAATATCGCAGTACCTTCCTCTAGTACATCCTGTACCAAGTTAAATTGTATTTAACTTTCATACAGGAGACATTCGGTACTTCAATCTTTCAACTCAATGTTGAAGATCTAGTACAATTTTTTTTTCACATATTAATTGAAAAATGATTTGAAATGAAAGTGGAAGAATGGGATCTAATTTAAAATATTATCTTTTTTCATCCAAATACTTTAATTCTATAGAAATACAATATCCAAAAGATTACATTCACATTCAACTCTTTAAATACACAGTGGATACCCGAAAAGATGAAAGAGGCATAAAACTTTGAGTTTTCTTGATTTTAAGATGATATTCAATGACAGGCGAAAACGAATAAGGAGAATATCATCGCAAACAGCTCTTCTTAAAATATACTCAAGGATGCAAAAAGGCGTGGAAATAAGGTTAGAGGACCTTGATCCAAAAGAAAAGTATGAGCTAACGGAATTATTTATTAAAATCCCTCAAATAAGAAGAGTCCAACAAGAGGTCGAAAAAATAATCGACATGGGCCATACAATCAATGATGCACAAATTCGCTTTATTTATGGCGATTATGGCCATGGGAAATCACAAACTGCAAACTTAGTGATAAATTCAATAGAGAATCATTCATCATATTCTAGTAGATTATTTCATTTAGAACATGTTAGTTATTTTCGTAGTTTCATTAGAGACTCTAGTGCTAATTTTCTCAAAGCTTTGAAAGCAAGAAAAGATAATATTTTGATTAAAGTCGAAGATGAATTATACAGATTGTCAAGCCCTGATAATTATTTACAGGAAATAAGTTTAGCAAAGATAATTGATGATTATTTGGTGTTGCTTCATAAAATGTCCAATTATGGCACCATGACAGTACTTTTTTTTGATGAATTGGATAAAATCCTCCATGACAAAATTGATTTGACTGAATGGGCAGATTTTTTTGTCGCGATTAATGATAGAAGTGACTTGAAGCTAGCTGTCGTAGGTTTTCTTCCCCAACTTTCAGGTCAACAATTACGGTTACAGGATACTCGATTTGAGAGATGGAACAATTTTTTTGATGTATATGCGATTTATTTAGATGGGCGATATGAGTCTGATATTTTACCAGGAGTCGCAAACATCTTTGCTTTGAGTGAAAAATACCACAATCTGGATCTAAATGACTATGATATAGAAATGTACTACGCAGCATTTAAACACAGGGAGATATATCTAAACAATTCATCCATTCGAGCAGTAAATTTATGGGGATTAGCCATTAGTGAGCTAATAAATGGAAGTAAAAGGCATAAATTAAGAGCGAAAATTAGTGATTTTCATAAAAAAGAAAAAACAAACAAAGGATTTCTATTTGAGAAAAAAATGAAGAATTTCCTTAATAAGGATATATTACCTCAATTTGAAGTTAAAAGGGAAGATTCTGATGATGCTATTGGTTACCGAATTCAATTCTCAAGGGAAAATATTGCTACAGAAGATCATTTAAGTGACGGACATTTCAAGTTATACGAAAGAACAGGTAATACAGAAATTGAACTATCACACATCCTTGTAGAAATCAAATATACAGAAGAGACTATTCATGTTTCAAAACAGATCGCCAAAGTCAAGAAACTCTCTGAGTATTATCCGGTCATATTTTTTAGTCTTGGTCCAACAAATAATAATGGTAAAGATCTTCAGCAGATGTTTCAAGAATTTACGAATGATGATCCGACAAGATATCCGATCGATGTAATAAATATCCCTCGAAGTGTATTGATGCCTCTTTTAATTGCACCTGACGATGTAAGTAATTTCAGAGAAGAATATGGCATACTTCTGACTTGGTCACAAGTCATGACAGATCATCGAAATTTGCTTTTTCATTTTCTCAGAGAACTTCCTTCAAAATTAGTAGAAAGAGAAATTGAGTTGCGAACCTATCAATTAATGGGAAAGAAACTTAAAAAAGGAATTAAACCATCTCCTCCAACTTTAGGTGGAGAAGTCATTTCTGAATCTAATGAAGAAGAAGCCAAATTATTTTTTGTTGCGAAATTAGTTGCAAGAATCGAAAACATTGTGACTTATTCCGCTGTTACAACGGTACAAAATAATATTTCTAAGGACATGAAAAAGAAAAAGATGTATTCAAATTATTCAGGTAGCCTATTGAAAAAATTCCAAGTGTATCTAGAAGCTTTAGAAACCTCCCAATTAATTGAAATAACTAAAAAACGAAAGAAAGATGCTATTGTGAAAAGTGGGAGTTGGGATGATAATGTTGCCAATGAAATTTTGAAGAAGATATAAGTTAACAAGATTACTTTAATATCTTCTCACTGTATGAATTCGGAGAAGTTAATTTTTAATTTCATCACTCACGGAAATGATTTTTCTAATTAGGGGAATAATAATTGGGCTTATTGCCTTCAATATCCATTGTGTTTGGAATTTAATATTGAAAATATCATCATCTTCGTCATAATTTTCATTCAGTTTAGTATCTTTAATTTTCTGATTAATTTCTTGAATTATTCCTAAACTGATTAAAGCCAAGCTTACACGATAATATTGTGTGTAAATTTCTTTTTGTGTTGTGTCCAGTCTTGATTGGTTTAATTCTCCCCGCAAAAATTCATTATCTATGTTGATGTACACTTCATAACCCTTTCTGTCAATTCGAGGTTGAGCATAACCTCCTGAAAACTTATCAAATTCATCTCCCCAATCTTTTTTCTCGATATCATATATTGAAGGAAGGTCTAAAGCTAATTTTTCATTGTTTCGTTTTTTAACCGATTTGGTTTTTGGACTTGTTTTGGAAATTTCAATAGGTTCATCAATGTATACCCAAAATTCATCGATAAATGGTTGGATCATTCGATCATCTTCTATTTTTGTGATGAACTTGATTGTTTTACCGATCTTAGTATTATCATCACAATTCAGTTTTATTTCCAAATTCCCGTTCCATAGTTTCTTTATAAAATCTGGACCTTCATCTAATTCATGAGTTTCATTTATATTGTCTTCTTCCCATACTCGTAATCTCCCTGGAAGGTCAGATCGAGCAAAATACATATTTTCAACATCTGTTTCAAATTTTACAGAAGATACTCTGTTTAGCTTGACTTTAATTGGTCTATCCTCAGGGAAAGCTTTCCTTAAATTAAAAATTGTGGGGAATTGTTTTCCTTCAAATATTACAGTTTCTCTTTTTTTACGTTGATCTGTTCTATGATGGAGTAGTTTACCATAAGCTAAAACTTCATGAAACATAGATTTCTTCAAAACGTCTTCTAAGGTATCTTTGAGTAGTTTATTATCCTTTGTTACTTTAGAAGCTCTTTCAGATTTACGCCGAAAATTTAATTCTTTTAATCCTAGATGTTCCTTTATCTCTCTTTGGAGTTCATTCTCAAGAAGTTTTTTGAGTTTTCCTTTGACTAAACGATCCCTACTTGTCATAAATAATTTTGTTTGAATAGCGCGCGGAAGATTAGTACAATCCACAATTACAACTACATGATCATTAATATGATATAATTTAATCTTTTCACGACGTAAAAATGCATTTGACGCAAAACCATGAGACTGACTGTTCAGAGAATAAACTATTGCATTATCACCTGCTCGATATTTTTTATCTATCCGTTCTTTGAATGCATAAATGACATATTGAATTAATCCTTCATTAAAATAAAATTCTCCAGAATCGGGGAAGCCAGGTTCCAATTTATCTTGATATTCTTTAATTTTAATAAATAACCCTCTAATATACCCACGCAACCCATAATGGGCATCAGGATCCTTTTTGGCTCTTTCTCCATATTTCCTTCTTTCAAAAACCCTAATAGGAAGTGCAGGTTCAGGAAATAACATTTCAATACGATTAACAAGATCTTTGTAGATGTAAGATACAATTCCAGATGGTAAATCATATTCATACATCTTAACCAGACTTCCCCACTCTAACTTACCAAAATATGGATCCTTTTCATTTATTTTAGGAATTACATTGATTGAATTTGCCTTAAACATAGGAATCTGATCTTCAATTACTAAATATTTGTATGCTATATTTTTCGAATCTTCATCAGGTGGAAATTGCCTTACGATAGAGAAACCCCAGAAATCAGAAGTTTTATCTTTAGGATTACACAGCCTTGGATGTCGTTTGGTTATAATTAGTTGGAGATTATCTATCCCACAAAATTTTAAGACACCAGTAGATCCTTGATTATAACTTCCTTGCACGAATCTAATTTTCAATTTGTTATCTTTCATGAGTGATAGAAAAGTGTTAGGCATGTGTTTAGGACTTTGACCTTCACCCTTATCAATTATAGTTATCGAAGGCCTTGATCTAAGGCCTGTGGCCATCATGATAATTTGATTCGACAGTTTTTGCTGCGCACTCTTGCTAAAATCTGATAACTTACCTGTTCTCATTCCAAAATATCTAATTAATGCTTCCTGAATAGTTTTTGGGGCATCAGTTCCTTCAGGATTTTCACCCCGAATTAAACATTCCCGCATTAGAATAGCATCAATGGAATTTGTCAATTTTTCCACTAATGCACGATCACTACTTGCCTGTTGATTCCCTATAATCGAATAATTCCCAGCTTGGTCACCATAATATCTCCAATGATTTTTATCGTCCCACAAATTTGCATTGGAGAGAATTTGTTTTACTTCACTTTCTTTGTCCGCTCGTACCAGTTCTAAACAGAGTTTCATTAAGTCATTATTTGTAAAGGGATTTTCTAATAATGACGTTTGTTTCATGCAAAGACAACTACACAGGATAAATTAAATTTTGGTTAATATCATTAGTATATTAACTCTATTTTGGTCTGTGAGGTTCTTAAAGGAAAATAGAAATAACTTTACGCGATGGAACAGTAGTCCTATGGATAATAAACTATTAATTGGAAAAATTAGTATCTAACTTATTTGATCCCATCAATCAGATAACAAATATATAGGCCTGTTCTCTCATCGATCAATTGATTGTGAAATTCTCTCCATCTAATGATCGATTTAAATTCTAAAGATCAATTCATCTACAAGTAATCGAGATCAATATCTGATGATAGTCAGATGATAGGAAATGCAGAATTTTTAGAAATACTAAAGTATCAGATAAAATTTGAGGTGTTCCTTGGGTCCACAAGGTATAGCACCTAGCTAAGAGCGGCGAAACTATTCAATCCAGAAATATATCGTAGTCATCCAATTCTTCCCGACAATCATCACAAAGAATGTTCAAAGAGCATTCGCATAGTTTCAGCCCTTCAATGTAGTCGGCACATTCCATACAGTGAGATCTTTCTTCATCTTCTCAACAGAATTCACAGCAATTGATAGTCAATTTTGTAAAGAATGTGGAAGCAAATTTTTGAATTAATAGATATAGACCGATGATCGGAAATGGGAAATTTGTGAAACTGGTTGAGAACGATTGTAGATGAAAATCAATCACTCATTATATCTATCATATTATTATTTACGATTACGTGTCTTATAAATCAGTACTACTATTGATACAAGGAGTGGGTAAAATAAGAATGATGAATCTGAAGTTGTAGATGATTTAGTTGTTGGACCTTCTGAGGATTCGGAATTACTACTTGTAATTGAATTATCAACTACTGAAGATTGCATACCAGTTGTTGATGAAATGGTCGAAGTCTCAGATGCAGATATGGGAATTGTGGTTGGGGTCACTGGAGAGGTTGTAGTAGGAGTTGATGTCATTTCTATATCTTCAACAGTAATAGAAATTGTATGTTTAACGAAATTACTTTCCATATCATAAACAACAACTTCAAGGATATAGGTCCCTATCCCTAGTCCATCAATTGTAATGCTAATAGTTCCATTTATCCATGCTATATCATTTAAGTATATTTTGCCATCGAGTAACACATCATAGACATTTGGATTAATATCACCGATAGTTAATACTAGAATATTTTCTGTTTCATCCACTATATATTGATAATTAGTAGGACCTGTTATATCCGGAGAGGCAGTATCTGGCTCAAGTATAGGTAATACCTCAATATTTACTGTATGACTTTGTTGATTACCCTCAAGATCATAAATATAAATGATTAGAGTGTGAATACCAACTCCTAATCCATCAACATTTATACTGAGAGAACCATTAGTCCAAGTCTTAGTACTATTATATAATCCCCCATTCATTGTCGTATTGTAAACTCCAGGATTTTTGTCTCCTAATGTGAAACTAAGTGAATTTCCTGTATTTCCAACTGTATATTGGTATGTACTTGGTCCAGATATATCTGGAAGTGTTGTATCTGGAAGTTGTAATACGTCAATACTCACGGATTTGCTCTGAGTATTATTCTCAGAATCATACACATAAATGATCAGAGTGTGACTTCCGACTCCTAAATTATCAATGGCGATACTAACCGACCCATTAGTCCAACTTTTAGTACTATTGTATAATACCCCATCCATGGTAGTATTGTATAGACCTGGATGCGTATCTCCTAATGTGAAGCTAAGTGAATTTCCTGTGTCACCAACTGTATATTGGTAAGTACTTGGTCCTGATACATCTGGAATGGTTGTATCAGCAGACAATAAGCACATATTGATTACAGTTCGATTAGTATATAGTGATGATGCACATGTAGTTGGGGAATCAAAAGTGTCTGAGAATGTAAAATGATTATTTCCCAATTCAGCTGGTTCGTACCAAATTTGACCCGAATAATCTGATCCTTGATCCCACCCCCATGGGGCAGACGCACTGTTTTCTTGGCATATAACAGTTAATCCGTTTCCACAATCATCAGCAGCATTAGCTGAATCATCATCATTACCCAAAAATTTACCAAATGAATAAAATAAATTAGCATCATCTCGCTTTCCCCATACTTCATTAAAATTTGTCAAAGTATATGTTACATCCTCTTCAATATTGGAATTATCATCACCTGTCAAGCTTGGTAAACCTGCTGTATCTCCAAAAATATATCTGATATAGGGTTTATTAAAATCAAAAGAAGCATCACTGGCTTCACCATAAGCTCCATGCCCTTTCGCTTCTAAGAAAACCTTTGGATGAGATCCACCGCTGTATAAATCAAACGAGACATCTCCATCAATGCTATGTCCAGATTTTGAAGTTATTGAACTGCTAGGAGTGCTTTGAAAATCGATATAATCGTAGAGGGATGAATGAGCAATAGTTTGCATATACAGAAAATCACCATATTTATTATTTGCATCCTTTTGCACAACAACTAAAATTCCCTCCATATCATTTTCATGCTCTGAATCTATATTTCCATCCTCCCAATCTCTTGGATGATAGAATGTATATCCCAAAAAATACTGGGTTGCTGTTTCTACTTGCCAAGAATACACAGTTGCATAAAGATCATTATAGAAACTTGGGAAGTTATTCCAATTATTATCACCTACCCAATCTGCATCATAATTTATAGATGTAATGTAATCCTCATGATAAATATAAGTACCAGGGGTCCCATCATCATCATCTTCATTCAATTGTTGATAAACTGCAGGTGACCAATAATCTATTATTGGAACATTAATTTCAGCTTCTATTACTGTAATCGAAGTAAGATAAATCCATCCAGTATCAGTAGTGGGATCTGTAGCGAATGACTTATCCTCACGAAAAATGGTACCAACATAAATATCTGTACTAGCCGGAAAAGAAGAAGTTGGAGAAACAGAAATAATAAATTGATATTCACCACCAATAGAACCAACTACTCCTAGACCAGTAGATTGGAACGGCTGCACGATTGTTGAACCATTTACAAATGCTAGATATAATACAATGTCATGAAAATCACTGATTGATGATCCAAATGACTGAACATGTAATTTAGTTGTTACTGAATAATCTAATCCCTGTGTCATTGTTGTACTACTAAATGATGTATCAAGATAATAACCAGAACCACCAGTAGATAACAAACTAGAGGTTGCTATACCATTTGAAGATTGTACATTGAATAATACTAAAAGAAAAAATATGAGAAGTTGCAAAATTCGAGATATCATTCTCCCTCTTCCGCTCATAGATCTTCAACCATATTTATTTTTAAAAACTCTAAACTACTAGGATAAGAATTAGAGATATTACTATATTTTTTATGGCGAAAATTCATATTTACTGACTAGACAGATGATCGGAAATGCAGATTTTTTCCAAAAGGCGTTTAGAATATCTATAACTATGTTTATCGATCGATTTTTAATGAAACGAATTAAAACTTGGTTGGCTGTTTTTCGGATTGGGTTCGCTCATGAAAACAGCTTAGGTTGGAATCGATCGATCACTTTTATTCAGTTATTTTCTTCTATATGTAACTTAAGGATGCCCAGAGGTATTTTGAATGAATAAAGACAGATGAATGCGGAATTGAGTATAACTCGGCTGAGAAAACCTTTTAATGAATAATATCTAGATTTATAACGATGAAGGGAGACCCATGGGATGACGTGGATTCAAACAAATTCAAGGAAAGTAGATTTTCTAGAGATTCTATTCTAAATTTCACAATACCGATTCTTAAAGAAATTATATCATTTGGTTTAGTTTTAACTATTTTGAGTATTATTGTATATTTTTCATTCTTATCTGTTATATTGGTATTTGAGAAGGTGGGAGGAATTATTAAACCTATTATAATCGCTCTTTTTATATTTTTAATTCCGATAATATTATTTATCGATCTGTTAACAGGGAAAATCGGTATTTGGAAAACATTCCTGAAGGCATTACTAATTAGGGGAGCCTTTGAATTGGATTGAAGTACCTAGATCAACATTTTCAATATATTGGTAATTTCTTGGTTAGGTAAAATCTAGTAATTCAGAAAATATGAAAATTCAATAATTTGTTGAGAGTGATAGATAATTACATAGGTCAGCCCTTGTAGAAGCTGTGAAATTGGGCTAATTTAGTTTCCTTATAAAAACTGGAAAACGATGTTTTGACAGATAATGATCTTTCGTTCTATCTCTCCTGTGTGGTTGATCAAGTCGGTTGATTGAATGGGTGATGATAGTGTTGAAGATCGATATTATTATTGGGTTACCCAATAATACTCAATAGATGCTTCTTTGTTAGTTCGTGTATTGTTTGTTGTTCTGATCGATAAGGGACAATATATCTAGAGTGATTAGCTAGTAACTTGGTGGAGGTAATAAATTCTTGGATCTATAGTCAACCAATTCAATAACTTCCACTTTAAGTTTCATAAAAGAATCAATCTTGTCATCATCTATTACACGATCAATCCAGACATCATCTGAATTGTAAATTTTTGTGAGACTCACCCTATTTTCTAACTTATGAGAAGTGATAATAGTTTTGTATTTGATATTGCTGACCATAAATTCAAGTATCCGTACCTCAAGTTTCTTTTCCTGTTCTCTAAACTGTTCATCATACATATTATGGGTTTCATAGCTTTCACCAGTGAGTACGTCAATTAGGTAGGTATTGAATCTCTGTCTTTCTAAATATTGATTCAATTCTCCTTTAAGTAATCTTCTCTCGACTTCAATATCCTTATCGTCATCAATTTCCTTTATGAATGAAGCGTATAACTCGCCATACGATTCTCGCATGTTATGATTGCTATGAAGTAGTTTGAAGCCTTCTTTAAGGAAAAACATCACTTTATAATCAAATAAATTGAAACCTCCTGATCTAGGATCTGATCCTTGTTGTACAGTTATGAAAAGTTTCATGGTTTAACAAAGTCTTTTCAAATAATAAATATTGTGCATAGTAGGATATCTATCACACTATTTAATATCAGAATTCAATGTCTATCGGTCCATCACTGGGAAATGCAGGTATGCATTGTTTTACCATGTTGAGTAGGTATTTTGAAAGGTTCATCATTATTCATGCCCCGAATTAATATTATTGATTAATTGTTACATTCTGTTCATTTATCCTTAAAACACAACACTACAGTACAAATACATGTATTGAGAAATGACGTAATGGAAAACAAAGTAACAATTCCTAAATGGTCTGATAAATTCAATAATTACCATTTACGATTTATAGAAATATTTTAGAAATGGTTTAAAATAATTACATATTGAAAACCAATATCTTACAATCAGCATTACTTATTTTCCTTATTTTGTTAAGTCCAACCCCGACAACAGTTGCACTTGGAAGTTGCAATTTCTTTGCCTGTTATGATGATAATTTGCCAATAGATGTTGGTGATATCTTTACTTGGACGTATATACAACAATCCACTTCAAATTTCGGAGAGGATATAACGTCTCCACCTTTTCAACTACCTTCTTATTTCCCTGTTTCATCTGCTATAACTAAGGGATTCCCTATTAGCATTGGGAATTCAACTTCGTTAATTCAAATTGAAATACTCCAAGACATCAAAGGAATCAAATCGATCGACTTTATTCTAACAATAGAACCTTACTCTACCATTTCCATTTCAGTTAATGGGAAGCCTGCTCCACTAATTTTCATAGACTCATTAATTGAAGAAACATTAATTTATTCCACTATAAGGAACACATCAACCTTCGAAGGATCGAATCTCTTTAACACCTTTGAATACTCAGTATCCAATAAACCAACCGAAAAAACATCTAATAGAATGATTACTAGACAGATTGACGATGAAATATTTACCAGAACAACTCACGTGGAGCGGACGGACTATTCCTACGAAATGGTAGAGCAAATTCATGTCCTTAGCGGTTTAATGATTTCGCAACACGTCGATTATCAAGACTTTGAAAATGGAGAAAACTTTTCAGCAGTATTTTTACTTGATGTTCCTGAATTTATCAATTTACCGGAAATTCAAAAAAATGACATAGATAAAACCAACTCATTATTAATTACCGGATTGGTAATTGCGTCGACCATAGGAGTGTTAATAGTACTCCTATACTTCAAAAAACAGTGAAATGATTAAACCTTACATTCGATCCAAATAAAGGTTTATGACAATTTCGGAGCGATGGCTTCTTCAATAATAGCTTTCAAATTTGATGGTTCAGACCTTATGGATCCACTGAAAAAATAAGGGGGTTGAAACATTTTCTTAATTTCAATCAAATCAGCGTAAGTTATAGCTCGTGTTGTACGGAATATTAAATAACGGAATATTTTCGGATAGCTCTATCTTTGTGCAATCTAATTTTTTCCAACTTTATTTATAATGTTAACTTAAACTAGGCAGGAAGTAGATCTCACTCAGACAGATGATAGGAAAGGGAGGTCTTTTGGAAAACCATGTTAGAAGTACTATAACTATGTTTTAACTATGTTTTTAATGAACCGGATTGTGATTTGTTTGAATGATTTTGGGATTGGGTTCGCTTATGAAAACAGCTCAGGTTGGAATCGATCTAGGCTGTCTTAAGATAAACTGATTAATTAATTGAAATTGTGATTGACGTAGTCAATCAGCAATATTTTTAATTAAAAATCATAAAGCGGAGTGTGAGCTCCGCTAAATTAGTATTTTATTTCGGGTGAAAATCAGACAAATATGCTGTATTTTGTCTTTTCAAATCCCATTTCATCACATGCAATTTTGATGAGTAATAAAATGCAGAATGAAAGGAAGACATGTTGTTTTATGGGATTTTCGTTTACAACTCGTGGGCTACCTAGCCCACAGTAACCTTTGGCATAGGCAAAGGTTCGTTCCACAGCATTACGTCGCCAGTACACCTTCCAATAGGTGTACTCGCTCATATCATGGGGAAGAAAGTCTTGAATTGATTTATTCTTAAGATCCGTTTTATTGGGGCGGATAATACTGGAAGCT
>MDVR01000023.1 GCA_001940725.1 Candidatus Heimdallarchaeota archaeon LC_2
TTCCCAAGTATGTACAGAGTCATAGCCAATAGTATTTGCACTGGTCTCGGTCGTCGCACCTAATAAAACTTGTAAATCATCACTAATATCGTTCACATATGTTTGACTAGAGGTAGCGGCATTTTTCTCAAGAATTAAGGTATTCTCTGCAGGGAATTCACCTAGATTGGAATATTGCCAATTATTGAAAACAACTCTATACGGTTGATCTAGATTGGCTGTATCCAAATAAATCAACAATACTTCAAAATCATTCTGATGCAATTCGAAGGTATACAACCCACCATCAGGAGAATTTTCTGTAGCCCAATAGAAATAATATTGTAAAACAAGAGCACTTGTGCCTCCGTCATTTCCACTTATAACTCGTCCAACGACACTATCTGGCATCTCAGTAGCATCTGTTTCGTCATCAATGTATAGAAATGGTTTATACCCATCTAATAGTTCCCCAGCAGTTATTGTGTTGCCAACTTCAAGTGCAGTAATGTTAAAATAAATTCTTGCATCTCCAATATCTGTTAAAAGGTCCAATGTTTCATTTATTGGATTTAATTGGCTGTAACTGACTTTTCCTAAGGGATCATCAGGACTGCCTGGATCTGAATCCCTAACTTCTAATGTGATATTAATCATTCTAGCTTTGGTTTCTAGGAGTAATAGGTTAATTGTGAAATTATCATTATTATTCCACTGCCATTCGGATCCAACATCTGGATATCTTGTTTTATTACCATTAACACCACCTTCAATAAAAATATCTCCAGCTCCTATTGTGTCATGATCATTAATAACCAATATTGATAGAAGAGTGACTTTGATTAAGTAAAAAGGTTCATTGATTTCCGATACTACATCTGTGTGATTATACACGATGGACCCAGTTACAGGAAAGTTTGTCAAATTAGTTGTACTATACCCACCTATATCGGGTAGAGTTGGTTTGACACTCGTTTCAATTGAAAATTCCTTTTCAGTTGATTTTCCAAAATTTATATCAATTGTTTGAGTTTCTGTTTCATTCACTTGAGCTGAAACAGATCCTGAAGAAACAATTAACAATGTTATGATTAAAATAATTTTAATCCCATTTTTAAGAATCATTTGATTTGTGAGTTGAAGATAAATAAAAACAGTATGGGAATTTACTATATATTTGTGATTATTTTTCGTTTGATTTCATGCAATTTTAATTGGTATAACTCATTATTCTATTATTAAATCAATTTCACTAATAGAATGTTTGTAAATCAGAAAAATTATTGATATGTAAATTTTCATTTCTTTATTAAAAGATTAACAATTATGCAATTTATTTTGTTAATGACATCTCCTTTGGCATGTTAATTATTTAATAGAATTCAAGTATTCAATATTTTTATTTAGGGTTTCTAAGAATCCAAGTTATTTTATTTTGACTTTTTGAACAGTATTTCAAAATAAAAAAACCATCATTTAATATTTCCAAAATCAATTTCAATTATGAAAATTTTGTTCGTTACTAATGAAACTAAAAATTATCACAGCAATTGGGATAAAAATAAAATGCCTTCTTGTGACAATATTAGGGAACTTCAAAGTGTGAAAGACTTATTAACAAAATATGACAGACAGAGTGGTTTTGCAAAAGATTTATACAAAGGTAACTCGTGGAATTCTGTTCTTAAGGTTAAAGAATTAAGCAAAAATATAGACATAAAGATTATATCCTCTATGTTTGGTCTAATTGATTTCGAGAAACGAATTATTCCATATAACTGTCTGTTTTCTAATTTTCAATCTAGTGAACTAGTAAAAAGAGCGAAAACTCTTCAGATTGAAAATTCATTGGTTGAATTACTCAAAAAATCTCAAAAATATGATTTAATCTATATCTCACTCGGTTCAAAGTATCTTCAAACAATAGGCGAAATTAACCAATATTTAGATTACACTGATGAATTAGTTGTTTTCAAACCCTATACTAAAATTGAAGGTAATTTGATTCAACTAAAATCAAATGATTTTGTTGGCAATCTCTCAATAAATGTTTCAACACCTATCGGTCCATTAATGACAGCCACTAATAATATATTTTTAAATTTTATACAGTATTATAGTGAACATGGCATAATTGATTTTATTGATTGGTTAGATATAATTCATTTTGATGTAAACCGAGATTAATTATTTTTGTAAGATTTTTTCACATCTAATCAATACATTTATTTTGAAATTGAATTTAACTAGCTCTTGAAACGCGTTTTATGAATTTAACTAATAAATATTTTTGTATCATAAATAGTCTGCTTCCAATATGACGAAATCTGATGATTTCATAAAAGAACATTTGAGAAAAAAATTGGATCTGAGAAAATTTCATAGTAGAGTATACTTGGGAACTGGAAGCGAAAAATCAGATCAAGAATTATGGATAAATTCAGGGTTAACATTTAGTTATGAAAGATTAATCTATGGATCAAATGATTTTGGGATTTATAAAGATCATTCGAATTGGTATGATCCTGATAATGATAAATCGGTTAAAGAAGAACCAGTGGTGATTATTGAGGGAACAGATGCATTAAATCGTGGATCGAGTGGTGATGCTCAAGCTCAAAGATTACATCACTTATATGCTTCTGCAAAACTATCAATTATTTCTATCTATTATTTACATCCAGGAAAGCATTCCTTGTTTGGTCCAATGGTTGGTGCGATGTATTATTTTTCGAAATTAAATCAGAAGGAAATGAATAATTCGAAAGCCGTAATTCTGGTAACGTCAAAGCTGGATGATATTCAAAATATAGTGGATAATTTGGATAATGATTCCAAACTTAAAACAGTAATAAACGGTGTTCTGAGTAAAATGAAGCTTTATTTTGACAATTTTTTTAACCGGAAATACAAATCAAATTGGGATAAATTTTATGAAAAGAATCAGGCAGGAATAACAGAAAATGGCAATTACTTTTATTTAAGTGCTATACGTGCACCTCACCCAAAAACAAAAAAACCCCCATGGTCAGATTCACATCATCGGGCAGCTTCTTTACCTTTCATGTATAAGTACTTACTACTAGGAGATCCAAGAAACAGAAATAAAAAGTTCTATTTTATTGTTCCATTATTTACTAGAGATGAAATTTCTAAAATGAATAAATCTAAACTTTCAGACAAAGAATGGAAAATTTTTACTGGTAAATATCATTCTTGGGACATAATAACGCCTGAGGAAATAATTACCCAAAATATTGAGATATTCAACAGAATAGATTACCTTCAAAAAAATAATTTGAATAAAAATCCATTTAGATCTGAGAAAGAAATATATTTCACTTCAATTTCTGATGGTTTAGCAAATGGGACAATGAAAATTAAAATTGATAAAAATAAATTCAATCTGTGAGATTTAGATTTTATGTCCTTAATAAAAATTGTTCCCAACGATTTGATTGATCTTTTAGAAAAAAATTGTAACTTCTCAAAACATATTGATCCAGATTTAGGTTTATGTGTAAAATTATCAAATTATGAAGCGTATCGTTTTGTGATGATAACAGGTTATGGATTTATCTCAGGAAAACGTAAGGATGGTTTAAAATTTCCTCGTCCTCTTTTCCAGATCTACAATCAAATTTATGAATATAAATTACAAAACGGTTTATTTGACATTTACAATTTTTCAACTAATGATTGTACAAAAAATATTATAGCAGATTATCCCATACTTACTAACGCTAAAAATGCGTATATTTTTCCAATAATCTATTCGTCATTACGTGATTTCCTCACAAAATGCGATATATTAAAAATCAAGTTAAATCAAAGATTATCATTTGAATTATTCGCATTTATTCCTATATTGAAGAAAAGTAAGAATCCTGCTAATTTGGAAAGTTTTTTTGAGTATCTTGTTTCCTTCCATTATAACAGTCTAGGATACATAACGGATAATCAAACGCCTTTCTTATATGCCAAGGGAACACCTGATTTGGTATCGTTTTACTTTCCTGAGATTTCTGATATTATGAATAATTATAAGTTTATTAATAATGGTTGGCATGTTTGTGATTTAATGAATATTTCATCATATTCGATGAGAAAAATTGGATACAAATCAAATAAAATTGAACTTGAAACAGATACTTTATTAGGATTTGAAGTTAAAACTAATCAAAAATCAGCAAAATCTCAGATTGCAAAATATGCTTCTGCAGAATTATTTCAAGAGTTATATGAAATTATTCCCGTAAAGAAAACCGTACAATCAAATATTGGATTAATATCCTATGATCAGAATTTTTCATTAGATATACAACTTCCCAAAAATTCAATAAGATATTCTGAAACAAATATTGTTAGATACAAAAACTGGTTTATCAATTACATGAAACCATATTTACTAACAAATCTGACCAATGAAATTATTGAGAAGGAGATATTTCATGAGAAAATAAATTCTGAAGTATCGTTTATGAGAATAATTAAAAACCTGGGAATTGCAAAATTATTGAATTGCATCGAGAATTATTTGATCTAAGGTTTTTTTAATACAAGAATTCTGTCTGATTTTTCTTTTTTTGCTTTAATTGAATTTTCTCCACCAAATTTACGATAAGTGGACTTTTCGACAGGAATTTTATCTTCAATTATCGCAATTTCTTCAAATCCGATTTTTTGATATAAATTTGAAATATCAGCAGCAGTGTTTAAGGTCTTTTTTCCTTTAACTACATCACCAAGCACAAATATGCAATATTTATCTTTTTTAAGCAGTCGAAAAAGTTGATGTCCAACTTCTTCCATATTATTTAGATAAGTATGACGATTTTGTATTAATTTTTCTTTTTCAGCAATTTGATCTTCTAAAGTATATCCTAAGAAAATTAACCTAAGATGGTTTGCAGCTACATAATCTAAAGTATCGTAATATGGTGGGCTACAAATTATAACATCTATTGAATCGTTTCCTAAATTAATATTCCTAATATCTTGATTTAATGTAGTTGCATTTTTTGTCATTGGAAAACCAGATCGATACATTCTTTTAACCTTAGTTTTCAATTTATCTTTTACATTTTTATAATCCGGTTTCATCCCTTTCTTTACATATGGGATAATATATCCGGTTATTGCTGATAAATATTGAGGTCGATGGCCATGAATAATTCCTAACAAACAACCTAATAAGAAATCTTGACTATCAGCAATCATTTCATTCCTTATAGAGATTATTTCCTTCAAAGTATCTTCATGATAATATTGGTGTGCATAAATATCTACTTCGTGTATATTTACATCTGTTAAATTCAATTCGACATTATCAATCCAATTTAATCGGTCCTCTAATGGGGCACGATCAAATTTCCCATTAGTAATTGCATATGCATATGGATTTAAATCAACTCCGATAACATGTTTCCGACCAAGAAGATCTGCTTCAAGGGGGATAGTTCCAACTCCACAGAACGGGTCTAAGACTACATCATTTTTTGTAGAACATGATCTAATCAACCAATGAGCAAACGATGGTGTAATTCTACCAACATATGGAGCCATACTGTGTAACCAATTTTTCCAACTTTGTTTTTTATAATCACCATATTTCCAACGACGTTTTTTAATTTCATTAATCATTTTCTCCTCGGTGTTAATGAAATCTTGGTCATCATTCTCAAAAAAATAATCTTCTAGATCGTTTGTGTAGATATTCATTCCTCCTTTCTAAAAACAAGACAATAATGGTGGAATGTATTGCTAACCCAAGCATATGGATAACCAAATGGGTGAAGACCTTTTTTATCTTGGCACCAAATTTTTTCTTTTTTGAGAACATATCTCCCCTTTGCTAATTCCAAAGCTAATTCCCATGCGAACGGCATCATTTCACCTTTATCGACTATATTCTGTACGATAATGACTAAATACGCTTTATTTCGCAATTTGTCATAGATCTGATCAAAAATATCAAGTAATATCTTCAAAAATTCATTATAATCCTCAATTTTTCCCAGATCGGCATTAAAATCACCATAATCAGTCATTAATCCTTTTTCTTCACGTTTCTTTTGATTGACATCTATTTTATTTAGCATCCTCCAATAGGGGGGAGAAGTAATGCAAAAATCAATTTCAGGAAGATTGAGATCTTTGATATTCCTCGCATCATCAATTATTACTTGGTGTGAATCCAAAACTCTCATTGTTGCAATTTCAGCAAAATTTTGGTTCAATTCAATACCAATTCCTTTCCTTTGAGTTCTTTCACAAGCAACTAATGTTGTTCCAATTCCAGCAAATGGATCTAACACTGTCATCCCTTTTTTAGTAAAGAAATTAATAAAATCTGAAATCATTGTTGGAGAGAATGTTGCTGGATGTTGCTCAGTATCTTTTGTTATTTCTCGCTCTTCTTTAAGATCTGAAGCTTTAGCGTCGAAAATAAACCAACTTTTTAAAAATTTAATCCATTGTCTCCCATCCAAATTGTTCAGCTTATTTCGAGGATCATATTTAGGTTCAGGATTCTTTTTTTTCCTTTTATCTTTTTTTTTAGATTTTGGTTTATTTGAAGCATTATCATCATAAAAATCCTCAAGACTTGTATTATTCATTCTATAATTTGGGCTTAAAATTTCATAATAAAAAGTACTGCTGATTGTGAATCAACTTTGGATACAATTATCAAAAAAACCATTATTTGATAAATTCATTATAAGGTTAAGGGGTGATTTGGAGGTTGTTTTAATTTCAAGAATAAAATATAGAACCCGTAATTTAATCAAATTACACAACCCTAGATATTCTTCGTGTTAATATTTAATTTATGTACTTGTTTACACCGAATTTCATAAATTATTTGGAGGTCTTCTCAACCGCGCCATATCACTATTATTGATTATTTTACAAAATTCATAATAATTATATCTTGGATTGAGATTTTTCGATATAGTATTTACTATATGCAATATATAGATCTATTTACATTCAATGCATATTGTATTTCAAAAAAGAATTATTCTATTTCAGATACTAAAGATTTCCAATGTTCATATATCATAACCATTGCAAGGGTGTCCAATTCGCAATATTTCAAAAGTGACGAATTTATTTTCTCTCTCTCATTACTTCCAATCTCAGAAAATTGAAGTTTAGTATATGCAACCATTGCCTCCCCTCCTTGTTTTATTACATGTTTATCCAAGTCCTCTTCTTCAATAGTTTGCAAGTTATATGGATCAACAGGATGCCCACTTTCGTTATCTAATTGATACCAAATCTGGTTTTCCTCATAATTACGACTATTTTTATATGGACCCTGATATTTCGTTTTAACAAAATCACTAATTGCCAATACAGTAGGTAATACATCTTTAATGCTATTTGATCCCTTCATCAAAGGATGGTAATAATAATTCGTAACCAGCTTTAGCATATCAACCATAATGCGAGGGCCATGGAATTTCTCCTTACCCTCCTTCCAATATGTAACCGTCCTAATCCAATTCATTAGATCCTGTGAATCCGATAGTTGATCCCTTTCTTCATAAATTTGATTGTAAACAGCGTTTAACACTATATTTTCATATGGACTATAGCAAAATATTGTACCATCATCCTTGGATAGTTGGGATTTCAATTCTCTAATAAAATCATAATTGGGGTAAACCCCGGGAGTTGTATTCAACCAATCAGCGGCGTGTGTGACTACTCCATTTTCATCAACATCATGAATAGAAAACTGAAACGCGATAAGTTCGTAAGGTTGTTTATTTTTGTTAAATGGAATTGCAACCGTTGTGGTCTCGAAATCTATGAAGTGAAGCGGAAATTTCCATTGTTTCATTTCTTCAAATAATTTAGGATCGATTATTTCATTATCCTTGCTTAAATCATTTTTCAGAGTTGTTAAAATCTGTAATCGTTGACGATCTTTTGTTTTTCCACTTCCCCATGAGGTTAAATCGAGATCTTCCATTAAATAGATTTTCTTGTCCATTGATTCATCTAAATTCTTAGTATTTATTTTCCAGATATCAAAAATATGAGGTTTATTAAATTCAGCATCTGACCAGTTCAGAATTTCATTCCAGCATTCTCTGTATCCATTTTTTTCATTATCTTGTTTCGATTCTACTCTGTACTCACAATTTTTACAATGTGGGCCGATTTTAATTCTTGGTTTTCTGTTATCTCGATTTATTAAATGGATATAGTCAATAATCTCATGAAACCTTTTCCCACTAAAATCAATCTCATTAATAACAAAATCCACAAATGGAGTAACATCAATTTTAGTAAGAATTTCGTCACCAAGTTGTTCTTTTGATCCCATGAATTTTGAGATTTGCCGATTTTTTCCACTGGGTATCATTTTGAACATTTGATTTAAACCCTTTACAGATGTCTTTTTCGATTTATCAGCTAACATTAAATGAGGTATTACTTTAAAATCAGGGAATTGTTCTCGAACAACTAAAGTTTGAAATGCAATGTCCAGTATATATTTCAGCCAACCACTTAGAATTTTCTTATCTCCTCGCTTGGTGAAGAAATCCTCTACAGCCGAATTCACAGATTTCGATTTAACTTCGATTAAGTTGATTGTATCTCCTATTTTCTGAATGATATCAGCTTTAACCAAATATTTTTCGTTGAGAATTACTCCCTCAAAAATAATTACGTTTTGATTTTCCAATAACTCAAGGGTTTGTATATGGGCTTCATCTCGATTTCTTGCTTGGATTTGAATTCCACCGTCAAAGTATTGTTTGGCTAATTCACCAACTTGAAACCCTCCTCTCTTTAACCCTTCAGAGAATTCACCTCGATCGTCATTACTAGAGTATCGACCTGAATTTGAATAATATAGTTTGGTTGGACATGAAACAGCCTTGAGAAATTTTGATTTTGTTAATAATTTTATTTCAGTATCACCTCTCATAGTTTTACAAATAAATATACAACGGATCTTTTAAATCAGTTATTCGTGTTTTTTGAATAATATAGAGAATTTCATCAAATTTGTACAATAAAAAATATACCATTTTATAAATTAGAATCATAATTAAATTAATTCCAAATGGAAAAGGAGAACACCTGAATGTTTCATGACTCAATATTTGTAGTCGATACTGAGACTAGTGGTTTATGTGGTTATCCAGAAGATCTTATTTTTGAAATTGGAATTGTCGAAGTAAATTTGAGAACTTTAAATATTGAAATAGCATACAATGAGGTAATCGGTTATCCGATAGAGGATTTAACCGTAGAACAACAAAAAGCTTGGATATTTGATCATTCTACTTTAAATCTGGAAAGTGTTCTTAAGGGCAAAGCGATCCAAGAAGTAGCAGTGGATGTTCAAAATTTACTTAATGATAAACTGGTTGCAATGTATAATGTCGCATACGATTATGAAAAATTCCTAAAATATGAACCCTTTAAATTAGAATGTACCATCCTCCCTTGTATCATGAAAAAATCAACTAAACATTGTAAAGTGCCACATCCCCACCCCAAATTTAAGTATAAATGGCCGAAATTAATTGAAGCTCAAGAGATATTATTAGATGGGATCGAAATCCCAGATTTCATTGACCCTCATAGGGCTATCTCTGATGCTTTTATTTCAGCGAAAATCCTTTTAAAACTAATATCTAATTATGATTACCCACTTAATGAGTATCTGAAATTTGATAACGTTACATCAGTGTAATTTCCGTAAGTGAATCACTAGTGTGATTGCTAGATCAAATAATCACCTCCGCGATTCTAGTTTTAGTAAGCAAGACTCTAACCTGTCTCCTCAAGCCAGCAGGTTCTAAATTTACCAGTCTCTTCCCATTTCTCACTTCCAGCTTGCGTAATTTTTCTCTTTTACTCCATTTACGCACCTCTTCATACCAGGAGGTTGATGGCAATCGTTTGTAGATTTCCTCCCATTGCATATCATCCAAACCATCCAGTACGCTAAGCAGAGGGGCTATCCAGTTGAACGATGAGCTTGGAGTGCTGGTACCACTCCATTTTCTCATGGTTTGTTTGACTGATCCGTGTAGAGATTCCAGGATTGAAGTGGTTCGAGGCAACCGCTCATCTTTGATGGCAGGGAGAAGATATGGAGCCAGTTCCTCTATCTTCTCAGCTACCTTTACCAAGTCCGTATTTTTCTTCCATTTCTTTGACAGTTGCATGAGTTGATGTGGTTCACTCTCTGGAGACAGAGCATCACGGATCATTTGAAATCGCTGAACTGTAGTCCTCAGCTGTGATATGGCAACCCTAATACTACCCCCATCAGACTTCATCACTTTGTCAATAATTTTTTTCAGTTTCTTGGTTTTGTGGGGGTGTGCTCCAATTAACTTGTGGCTATCTTTGATACCATCATGGATGGCAAGTAATTTCAAACTAACATCAAGTAATTTCTGTCCAAACTCTCCCTTCTCTTGCAGATAGCCAATACATCTGGCAAATGACCTCAGATCAAAATTATCTTGTGGGGTTACATGAAGTACTCCCTCAGCCCAGTTCTTCAGTTTTTTCAAAAGAGGTAAGATCAGCTTCCTCAGTTGCTTCATGTCTGAATTCAGCATCATTCGTGCAAATATCTCTAGAGCATGGAAATGACATCCCAGCTGAATGCTTGATGGAAATACCTGTGGAAGTGAAGTAAGAAAACCCTTGGAGAAATCACTGATCACCGCCAGAGGTTGGTGTGGTAACCTCTGCTTCAGTTCTGTAAGTAATCTAAGCAGATCAGTTGTATTCTCAGAGGGAAGAAAACTGGCAAGTAGGGGAAAGGTGTAGTCCTCGGCAACAGCCAAAATCACAACCAGTACTGATTCTCCACCCATTCGGATAGTACTATCGATCATCAGAGTCCATTCTTGGGGGAGATTGGCAAACTGTGGTAGCATTGGAAGTAATGCTGCAGAGCTGATGCTGAGTACCTTCTTAACAAAAACTCGACTTATCTTTGCTTTCTCCATTGCAGGATATTTGTCACGAAGTATCCTGACAATCTCATCTGGACTTCGTTCTCTATTCTCATCTTTGATGAGAGAAGCGATCTCCAGAAATACATCAAAAGAGTATTTACTCTTGGGAAGGATGCCAAACTCGTAGAAACGATCCATTGGCTCATCGCGTGGAACTTCAATAAATTTATGTTCCTTAAGGGTGTATACCTGTCTGAGATACTCTCCTTTTCTTTTTGGAGGATTGACACTCTGTTGTGATCCAACAGATAAATCAGCTGGTTCATTACCATGAATTTCAAATAATTTAACTTGCTGGGTAGTAAAGAGGTTTAGTTTGGGATTTTGGTGATGCATAAACCTGGACTAATACCTCATTATCTAGCCTTTTTGGAGAATGGTAATTATTTTCTTTGTTTTTGACGAGGTTAGATGTAAATATATGCCACTTTCAAAGGAATGACTATTTAATTAGAGCGCCACACAGCTAATTAGGTATGTACACGAGTGATTCGTAAACGGTAATTTCACTGATTCACTTATAGGGAAGTCTCTTGTGTTAGTTTATATACTTAAATTGGGTAATATTATTATGGGAAAGCAAAAAGATCAGTTCATAGCAATTCAAAATCTAATACGATATGTGGAGTACGAGTTAAATAGCCTTGAAATTGAGGGTGATGAAAAACAAAATTTCCTACACTGTCTTTCAAATGAAATTGCAATGTTTAATAAAAATACACTTGAACCGTTTCATAAGATCAGAGTACACTGAGATAAGATTAATTTAAATATTTACGGCCTTTTGCTGATAGCACTTTATACGTAATTATGAAAGACAATATTATCTATAATTAATATCTAGAAGCTTATAAAATGAAAGTAGATTTTCCAATAGTTCCTAGTTAGATGATTCAGCTGTTATTTCGATTTTGGATAGCCTTTAATAGTTTTTGAACGTCTTTTTCACTATCAACAATGTGCATTTTTTTATGACAATTTGGACAAAGACCAATGCAATTATTAATTTCATCGTATCCTTCACGAGAAAGCCATTCAACATGATGAGACTCTAAATATGGTGTTCCATTAGGTCTGTTAAAGGGAGCATTATTTTGACAAAGTTGGCATATACCCTTTGCATATCTGCAAGCAAGTACAGCAATTGCTGGATTGCGATCATAAATTTTCGAAGAAACTTTTCTTTCACCTTTTGTTCTTATTGTGGATACAATATTTTCAAGTTCCTCAGTTGTTAGTTTAGATGCTTTTCGGGCTTTTGATTTTTGAACTTTCAATATATCTTCTTCAAGATAAGATATATCATGATCTTCGGAAACAAGCTTTAAACGGAAGATCCATGCTTTTCGGGATTTCTTGTCTTCTCCGATCTGAGGTTCCTGAAAAGGAGGATTAGAAGTTTCAACTGGACCAATAAATTTGTATTCGTTTTTCTTCCAAACTTCGAAATAATACGCCTTCACTCCATACTCATCTAATTTATGTAATGTGTCATTTTGCATAAATGACAATGATTGGTCCCCGCTTTTTCCCATACCTGTATAAAATAATTCGTCACCTTCCCACCGATCATCATACAAACTTTTAGTATGATCTGTAACCAGAACTAGTGAATTTGTATATTTAGAACGTCTCATTCCTCCCTGAGTACTACATTTAAATGTAGTTCGGACTTTTTCGTTCGTGTATTTCTCTCCGATAGTCAATCCATGATTGAAATTTTCATTCATCGATATCATAATAGGCTAATTATTAATCAAATTTATGCATTAAGAAGTACGATATTCAATTGAACTGTGAAGATTTTACCATATTTACTAAATTCATATCTTTTTAATTATGATTTAGCTATTTCACTAGTAAATGAATCTTCCCCCTAGAACCCATATGCTAATATTTACTTACTTAAATTGTAATTTTAAGATTTCTGTAACAATAGGAATATCTAATTTAGCCCATTCATAATTATTGATTTCATTGTAATTAATCCATTTGTGGTCATTGTGATAATTTAAAACTACGTTAGGATCTTTGAGTTTGCAATGATAAGCCAACATAACTGCATGTATTTCTTCATCATTTTTGTAGAGCATCCCTGAGACTTCCTGATATAACTCCAAGTCGTAAATATCAATCTCCAGTTCTTCGCTTATTTCTCTAATTAAGGCTTCTTTGGGGTTTTCACCAAATTCTACTTTCCCACCAGGAAATTCCCAAAGTCCGGGTTGGAGATCATTTAAATCTGTTGAACGTTGAGTAATAAGGATTTTATCTTGAAAATGAATTATCGCTGCTACTACCAAGATTTGCGTTTTCCTCACTTATTGTTCAAAAAGAATACTCAAACAATAATCTTCAGGTCTATCGATCAAATGTTGTTAATTAATTCGTTTTATTCGTATACTCTATAGCTCAACACTTCAATCAAGTAATAACAACGTTTAACCAAATTTCTGTGTGCTATTTCTCTCACTTCGCCCCATTCTCCTTTTTGGTTACCTACCAGACCGAGCTTTAAACCATTATCAAATCGCCTCTGATTTAATTTTCTTAGATAGCCCCAGCATTTAAACAATTGATTTTTCCTTTTTTCTAATAATGTGCGTGAAAGGATTTTATCGCTTTTTGCATTGTTAACAGAAGACAAAGTTGGGACCAAATTCCAAAAATCATTATTTTTAGATATTGAAAATGGAATAATATGATCTATATCAAGTTCCGAAGAATACCTAATTTCGTGACCAGACCAAGTACAAATCAGTTTCTCTTTTGCTTCAAGTAAGCGAAGATAATACTTCCTAACCACTTGTACATCTCGAGGGTCCTCTTCATATGTTTGAAGTAAATCTAACATTTTTTCTGTTGAAATTCGATTCTGTTTATCGTGTTGGGATGAGAATTGAGCCCATTTGTAAATAAGTGACAATTCACCAGAAATTAGACCTCCAACTAATCTAAAAACCGAACTCATTCCAACGGGTATTGTAAAAAAACCAAGGTTTGAAAATAAATAATCTCTGGAAATAACGTGATCTTTTCGAATTGATGGTGACTTTTTAAGTGACTTATAGATTGAATATTCTTCTTTAGTATACGATTTCCCCAAATATCTCATAGGTTGATCCTTTATTGTCGAACGGATTAAGCGAATTAATTCGATCATTTTTTGATTTATGTCAGATGGGAATTTTCCTCGTTTGAGATCATCGTAAAACTGAGCGAACCCCCCTATTTTTTGATAGTATTCAATAATTTCTAGAAAAATCCCTCTAAAAGCAATTCGGACTCCACTTTTCTGTTTAACACTTTCTCCTGCTTGTTGTGGAATAAAATCCTCATGAGCAATAATTGGATAATAATAGGTCAACCATTTTTCTACCAATATACCAATAGGGAGTTCAATATCATCACCAATGGTTTCAGCAAAATGAAAATATCCGGTACAAGCTTCAATTGTGGCACGAAGTAAGGCGTATTTGTAAGTCGTGTTTGTACTGTCATTTTGTATTATCGAATGAAGTCTAGCAAAATCACGAATATCAACATTTTCTGACATTTGAAATAGAGAAATATTAGTGGATTAATTGTTTTAGGGAGCTTTATTATCGAAATGAAAGAGAATTAAGAAAATGCCGTCAATATTTTTTGAAAAAAATGACTACTGAATGAAATTTATAATTATTATGTATTCTATTTTCTCTACTTATAGAAATTACAGACAGCATTATGAATAAATCCAATTAAAATCCACTCAGTATAAGTAATGATGATAATTATTCATCAAAATTATAATTTTGGAGAACACTAAATTGATACAGCAGGATGAAAAAAGACTAATTAAATCAATAAAAAAAATGAGAGACAAACTTGGTTATTCCCTTGACTATATTAATTTATATTTTGATCTAGTGAAAGAACTTCTTGAGTACCTGAAAGTCGATTATAACGATGAAAGGTTAGCCCTCACTTTTTCAGGACGAGATAATGTTTCAGTTATCATAAATCAAAGATATGTTATTCACCCAAGTGTAGGAATTCTCTATTCTATGGATTTTGATGAGAATACTGAATTCCAAAACATACAAATTAAGAAAGTGGGTTATTTCACAAGGAACAAAGTAAAAGAGGCTAAATGGATTAGTATTGGAGTTGATGATCTCGGAGTATTTACATCATCTGATAAATTAAAAAAACGATGGAAAGAATCAGTGCAAAAAGAACTCGAAAGAGGAAAAAAATCGATCCATAAGCGTCATCACAAAAAAGTAATATATGATTTTATTTTTGATTTGGAATATCGAACGTATATCATGAAGGATTTAGATCGAACACTATTACCTGATGAGAAATTAAATTTCGAATTTTCTATTGAAGATCTCCTCCATAGTGTTAGAGAAACAGGCAAACCTAACCTCTCTGCTCATCATCCCAAAGAAAATGAAGAAAGAAAAAAATTCCTCGAAAGTTTTCCCATCGAAGAATGGAATAATATGACATTAGAAAAATATGCTCTGGGTTTAGAAGGGGATTATTCTAGATCTAACTATTCTTATGTTTTGGAATTTGATTCTGGATATTTAGGAGCAATAGGGGGTGGTTTTGCTGGAAAGCACAAAATATTTAAATATAGAGACCGTCCAGGATGGTATATTTCTTCAGATTTAAAGGAAGAAAATCCAAAAAAGGCTTTTGAGGTTCTACGAGAGCAATTTAAATCTCTTTTTGAATTTGCTAAGACGGGTAAGTTTGAAGAAATTGACAGCTTACGTTTGGGTCCGATGCAAAGAGGAAAAACATTGTACATCTATTTTCCTGAGCTTATACTACCTCTTTATTCATTAGATTATATTAAGCAACTTAGTAAATGTATTCTTGGACAAATTCCTTATGGGTTAACGAGCAAGTCAGTTACTCTAAACAGGAAAATTTTAGAAAAACTGAGGGAATATGAGGAGTTTAATGATTGGACTAATCAAGAAATTTTTCTATATATATGGTGGACGTTTATAGAAATTGATGAGGAAGCATTATGGAGAGATGGGGTTGTAGAACCTATTGTCGAAGCTCCAATCCCTTATTACAATTATTTAAAACTGTTAGACGAGAATCCCCCGTTTGACAGAATTAACTCAGGAATTGAAAGAAAATCTCAAGTTATATTGTTTGGACCCCCAGGAACAGGAAAAACATACATTGCAAGAAGATTTGCATTATTCAAACTCCTCTCAGTTGATAAACAAAATCCTGAGGATATTGAAAAAATATTGGATGACAATGAATTATTTGAATTAAAAGTAAATGAATATATTGAGAAGGACAGATTAAAATTTTTGACTTTTCACCCTTCATATTCTTATGAGGAATTTATTGAGGGATATCGACCAAGCGATTCTGGAACCTTCCAATTAGAATTACAGAAGGGTATATTTACAATATTCTGTGAACAAGCTGCTAAGGATTTAGGGAAACCCTATATTATAATGATCGATGAAATAAATCGAGGAAATCTTGAAAAAATTTTTGGTGAATTAATTACATTAATCGAAGAAGACAAAAGAGGACAAAATGTAGAATTAGCTCAAAGTAGGAATAATTTTTCAATCCCCCCAAATATTTATCTTATTGCGACTATGAATACGGCTGATCGAAGCATTTCAAGCATGGATTTTGCCTTAAGACGGAGATTTGCTTTTGTTGAGATGTATCCAAATCCTAACTTACTATCAGTTGAGGTTAATGATATGATGTTATCAATTTTTCTCGAGAAACTAAACGAACGGGTAATGAAATATATTGGAAGGGAAAAACAAATCGGTCATTCATATTTTATGTCAATTTATAAATATCAAGAAGATACTGAAGAGAGTTTCAGAGAAATATTTAGTCAGGATATTGTTCCCCTTCTTGAAGATTATTGTTTTAGAGATTACCAACTCTTAGTCAAAATTTTAGGTCCTGAAATTGTTGATGAAGAAAAACAAATTTTAAAAAGTATTATTGGAGATCCATCCCAACTAATTGCGGCCCTAATCAAGGAATTTGATATCAATCATGAGGATAATTAAATTAATTGAGAATAAGGAAAAAAAAGTATCCTTGGACTCTGTACAGATACAAGAGTTGAGTGATTATATTAGTAACAAGTCAGATTCAAAAATGCAATCAAGTGTAGCTCTTAAACAAATCTCGGCAACTCAAGTATTCATTCACCCAAAAAATGTTGTTGGGTCCATAGGTCTTACGAATGCACGTATTGTAATCGCACCAAAATTTTACGATCAATCAAAAGTAATTTTGGACGCAATTGCATTAACAGGAAGACTCTCAAATTTAAGAATTGACCACTTTGATGAAGGGGTTTTTGAAAAATACTCATTTCTAGATTTAATTTTTACTGTGCTTGTTGAACAATGTCAATATTTGATAAAACACGGTATTCTTAAGTCCTATGTGAATGTAACAGAACGGATGAATTTTGTGAGAGGCAAACTTCTTTTGAAGGAGACGTATTTGCAGAATTATGGTCTAAAAAGATTAGTTGTGTGTTCAATAGATGATATTACAACAAATATATTTGAGAATAAAGTGATTTTACACACTATACAGATAGGATTAAGGACTGTCTCGTCAAATGCACTAAAAAATCGTTTAATAACTCTTTACCATAAATTTAATGAGGTCTGTGACGTTTCAGATATTGAATTGCCAATCAATTTTGATCCGATGGAATACACATCCAAGAATTACTATTATAAAGACATCCATCAAACAATTAAATGGATCTTAGAAAACCTAACGATGAAAGATTATGAAAAATCTGGGGAGAGGAAATATAATTTCACATGGTTATTGGATACTTCAATTTTGTTTGAAGAAATAATAGAAATCCTTCTTAGAAATATTACATTGAATAATGAATGGCACCTCGAAACTCAATATCCATTAAGAGGCATATATCCCTCAAATGCAAGTAAAAGTCATATCAGACGAAATGCTTCACCAAGGTTAGATGCAGTGATTCAAAATTCAATTGGGGCATCACTTATTATTGATATGAAGTACAAACAAATAATTGGGCAAACTATTAGCACTGGAGATATTTATCAAATGATATCGTATAATCATATGTTACGAGAGGATAATTTCACATCAATGATGATCTATCCATTAGACAATGAAGATATCGAAGGATTAGGAAATAAATTAATTCATAGAGAGGAAATTATTTTACAACATCATAATAACAATTTACCGATTATGAGAATAATTGTTGTAGCTCTATCAATATCAAAGTTAATAAAAGAATTAATGAAACAAGATGGAGATAGAAACATTCATGAAACACTTAAGCAATACATCGCTGATTACTTTCAATCAATTTAATTTTGCGTATACCAATCACTATACGTAATTCTATTAATTAAAAAAATGGGATTCGATCGATCAAAATCTGTAACAGGATCGCCTTTTATTGAATAATTCATCACGAATCAATTGTAAAACTCATAAAAGGTCTAAAGCCAAAATTCGTTTTTCTGTATGAAGATTAATTTTCTCCAATCGATCGTTATTTAAAATTAAGAAATAGAGATTCGTTATTATACATATTAGGAAATTATATTGTTTTGCGTTCCTTCTCAGCATTTCATTATTTTACACTACATTTTCAAATGTTTCTGGGACTCATAGCCATGAAGACATTGTTGGATGGACATGGTCTGACAATGTTTCAAAAGGATCTCTATATTATTGGAATGTTACTGAATTGAGTGAGGATAATATTCCAGTTACAAGTGTCTCCAGTAATGGGTTGAATATTATTGAAGGGTCGATAATTGCAGTTACCATAATGGCTGATTTATATCAAATAGATTATCTTAGAATAGTCACAGTAACTGGAGACGATGTACCCTTAGGAATTAAAATCGATGGAAATTTAGTACACAATCCTGGAAGGCTAGGAGTTGAATTTGTTTATCCAAATATGGTAGTATGGAATAATGGGACACTGACAAATCTCTTTTATATGAACACTCCTGAGTATAATGATCAACTAAAGTTTTCACCTTATGGATCAATTAAGGGAGAAGAATACGTTATTAACATAACACAAGGAAACTATCAGAAGATAATTGCACGCGATATTAATTCTGGGTTATTGACTAAATACCATATAAATTATCAAAATGCAGTGGTAACATATGAAAGAATAGATCATTATGACGGAGTTTACAAGGAAGGTCCTTTAATTTCAGCTAGTAAGTTCAATTTATCTTTTTCAACAATCCGATATCTTGTATTGTTTTTTCCATTTTTGTTGTATAATTATTCAAAACATCGTTACGATAAATCACAATAATAGATCAATAGAGGTCTTTCTCATAAACTACTTTATTATTTATTTAAATTTGCCTCAATGATAATTCTTCAAACGCTCATCGAACGTCAAGATTTCATCACACTTCAACAGAGATTTACATTCTACTACCACACAATCAGTTAAATTCATTGGTTTACGCTCTCCAGTATCCTTTTGAAAGATTTCCCAAGCTGATGCAAGTATTTTTTCATTAGTGAAAATGATCTTTGCAAAATTTTGCTCAAAGAATGTAATACCCCAAGATATCGCTTCTTCAATTCCCAAAAAATTTCATAGTTATGTTTATGAATTCATCAATTACATGATGCAATTATTCTAAGGAGTAATATTTGTAAACAATTTTATTGTATATATCCCATCCTAAAATTATATTTTTTACACTCGGAGTGGGAATTAAATATACTATAGATATGAATGATAAACCCGATTAAAAAGAAATAAGTGATGATAATTACGAAAAACATCCCTATACCTTTACCTGTGTCCCCAAAATAAGCATAACCTAATCCGGGTAAAAATAAGCTAATTATGGCAGCCATTGTGGGGTCTTTCCTTCCACCTATTCTAATAATAGTTGCAGGCTGTTGATATGCTGGTTGGGGTGAAGTGATATTAACATTTATTTGTTGTTGTTGAGCTGGATTTGGACCAACTGTAGGTTGTTGATTATGACTTGGAGTTTGTTGAACTGTATTTTCCCCTCCCATTGTCTTTGCTGGACCTTCCTGTTGAACAGTCATCGTGGCCCCACAATTCGTACAAAAACCTGATGTGGGGGGATTTTGAGTTCCGCATGCTGCACAATATTGCATATAGAATAAATAGAAATTTAGTTTAAAATACAAATTATGAAATAGAAGATTAAAGGATAATTTTCAATCATTAATATTCATTTGTTTATCATAAGCTCTAAAGTTTAGGAATATTTTATAAAAAACAATATTTTTTATATTATCCCGCAATATTTTTGAATGTTTGCCAAGTCACATCGCAACGGTAATTTTTTATGGAACAACAACCACAACAACCACAACAACCGCAACAACAAGTAATAGTAATTAATCAAGATCAGGGAACAAATATCATTCTAAGATTTTTTTGGATGATATTTATAGGATGGTGGCTTTCAGGCATATTCTGGTTCGTCGGTGTAATATTGACACTATTGATAGTAACTTCACCTTTAGGAATGGTGGTAATGCAAAAGATTGGATGGGCATTTTCTCTTTATAAAGACGTAAAGGATCCAACAATTGTTGTAGCAGGTAATACGACAATAATAATGGAACAACAACAAACTAGCTTCGTTATTCGATATTTATATTTCATCTTCTTTGGATGGTGGATAGGATTTATCGCTTTAATTGTTGCATGGATTCTTGGTGTCATAATCATTGGTCTACCATTTAGTATATTGATTATGAACAGAATGGGTAAAATAATTACTCTTGCTTCATAATTTTAACAAAACAATAAGAACTTAGGATAATTATGAATAAAAACTTAATTTCGTTATTATTAGTGATTTTATTTCTTTCTTCTATATCTACATCGGTATCCGGAGATACATTTACTGGAGTAGGAAATAAAACCACAGCTACATTTGAAAGTGTAAAGTACACAAAAATTGATTGGACAACAACTGCATCTAACGAATTTGATATATTTTCAGCATTTATTGAACCCATTATTGAAGATGTGTTTTTCTTAGATTCATTTGATGGTTCTACAGGTACAACCTATCTATACGAAGAGGGGACCTTCTATTTTGATGTAATAGCTGCAAATTTAGATAGTTGGGAGATTACAACAACTCCAACTACAGGTGAATACTTTACTGATACAACATCAGGTCAAGGCAACTCAAATACAAAATTATTTGAGTGTTTTGGTGAATGTGAGATAACATGGAGTACAGTGGCAGCAAATGAATTTGATGTATTTTCAGCTTTTATTGAACCTATTGAAGAAAAATTATTTTTCTTTGAATTCTTTGATGGTGCTAGTGGTAGCACATTTTTGTATGAATCAGGACTATTTTATTTTAATGTTATAGCTGCTAATTTGGAAAGCTGGACCATTAATTTGGACATAACACCTGCAACAAATGATGCCACATTATCTGATACTTCAATTTTAGATGATGAATCATCTTCACTAACTACCGATAATGATAAACAATCTGAATCATCAACAGATGAAGAAGCAGTTGGTTTTACTGGTTTATTAGTTTTAGTTGCAATAGTGACAAAATCTATCATTAGATACAATATGAAGAAAAAGAAATAGTTTCAAATTAACTAGTATTAAGATCGATTAATCAGGAAGCATTACAGGTAAATTCAAAATTTCTGTTATTCATTATTTATCGCTTAACGTAAAATATTTATCGATTGCATTTTCTTTAATTTCTTTCGATACATTTCTATCGTTTAGGTCCAAATCTGTTTCTATCTCAATTTGGAGATATTCTTTTCTATATTTTATCCGTAGTGTCTCTATTGAAATGAATTCCTTATTTTTTATTACGTACCAAAAATCCCAACCATTATGCCTGGATTTGTTTAACAAAAATGCTGAGAGTTTATGAATCGATCCCACGAAATCCCTAAAAGATAAAGTACCATCAACTTTTATTATTGCTTCAAATTTCTTATTAGGCGAATATAATGTTTCACCGACCCCGAGCATTCCCATTTCGATCAATTTGACGAAATCGATTCTTGGTAAATCACGTTTTGAGAAGGTTTTGAAGTATTTATCTTCAATTTTTGTTGGCGAATTAATTTTATCAATCCGATTTCTGGCAACTTCAATATACTTTTGATTTTTTTCAATACCAATCCAATTCCTTTTCAATTTTTTTGCTACTGCACCAGTAGTTCCTGATCCAAAAAAAGGATCGAGCACTAAATCGCCAATATTTGTCGAAGATAAGATTACTCGACTAAGTAAAGCTTCTGGCTTTTGTGTGCTGTGTGCTTTTTTTCCTTCTACCATAACCCTCTCCTTGCCTTGACAAATTGGTATTAACCAATCACTTCGCATTTGCTTATTTCCATTTATTTTTTTCATTGTGTTATAATTAAAAGTATATTTCCCCTTTTTTGATTTCTTAGCCCAAATTATAGTTTCATGGGCATTTGTAAATCTAGTTCCTCGAAAATTGGGAGTAGGATTTGTCTTGACCCAAATGATGTCATTCAATATCCAAAAACCCAAATCATGCAATATTGTTCCAATCCGATAAATATTATGATATGTTCCAATTACCCATATTGTTCCATCATCTTTAAGGACCTTTTTACAACTTTTCAGCCATTCAAGAGTGAATTTATCATATTCAGTTATAGTTGCAAATTTATCCCATTCATCTGCAACCCCATCATATTTTTTTTCATTCGGGCGAAGCAAATTATTTTCAATTTGTAGATTGTATGGGGGATCGGCAAAAATCATATCTACGCTGTTTTCCGGTAAATCATTAAGAATCTCAACACAATTACCTTGTAGGATACGATTTACTTCCATAAATTAACACTTATAATAATTAGATTTTAACGTATAGTAAATGGACTATACAGGTGATTCAATAATAATAATTCAGATGAACTATTTTGTATTAACTAATTATACAATTGAATACGATTGATATAATTGTAATTTCAGTTTGTAGAAAACTAAACTTCTATTTTGCGTTTTCCATACCTAAGAATAGCTAAAGTAACCAAACCTATTACATAAAAAGGGGATATTTGTAGTGATCCTTGTTCTTGAACTTCAGGAGTAACAGAAAAAGAACTAAGAACTACTGATGTACTTGTATCAGAATCGTCAACAATTAAAATTGATGCGTCATAATAAAATGATGTGGCTGCAAACCAAAATGCATTATATGTAGGAATGATCTTTAATTGCGTTCCGATTAATGGTCCAGAAATCGCTAATCCTTTAATATTCCATATATTTTCTAAATTGTCTATAAATAATGGTAAATCGAAAGTTACATCAGCATTAAAAACGTTATTGTCATCCTCATATGATGTAAAATCCAATTTTGTTCCATTTATATTTGCATAGTAAGTTATTGCCAAATCCTCACTATCCACATATAGAGTAAAAAGGTCTTGATTCACGAAATTATGATTTAATACTTGAATTTTGGATAATTCTTCAAACGGTAACAACAAGACATCATTATCAAATTGAATAATTTGGGTTAATTCTTTTTCATGATAAAGATTATAAGGTTCGATATTATCATTAAATGTTGTTGGGAAATAAATAGATCTATCAGTTAGATAAGCTCCATAGGGATAGCGATCATAAGAGGCAGCTAATTGGGTTTGTGTAGATAAAACCTTTGTATCAGGGTGCAACTTTAGCCAGGTTTCCCAAGTAGTTTCTATGGATTCCACATAATCAATATTTCCAGCCAATTGTTGTCCTTTTACAACGAAGCCACCCATTTGAGACCAATGTTTACCAGTATCACATTCATAAAAAACCAAATTATTTTCAAAAAGTAAACCACTCACACCTAATTGTGTATCATTCAAATCTCCAGCGGGATAGATTAATCCTGAACCTGTTAGCGGACAGTAAGTAATGCTTACTTTATTTCCATTAAAATCATCATTTACTATCTCATGCCAGCTAAGGATATTATATGGGTAAGCTCTGGCAATACCATCAATAGTTATTCCGATTACCTTTTGACGAGGATCTTCTGGGGCCATGTCATGAGTTGGGTCTACAAATCGAGGGCTATCTATACTTCGAATGGCATCTTTCAAAGCCCCTCTGTGTAATTCTTCGAATTGAAAATTGCATTCTGGTTCTGTTTGGGCTTGATGGGGAGTCAAATTTGCATTGTTTTGAGAATATGGAGCTGGAAATGGAATTTGATTTGCTTGGTTATTCGTATGAAAAGATGCTTGCGTATTTATAATTGGATTAAAAAGAAAACTAATAAACATTAATGACAGAAAAATCGATTTTGGTGGATGTATCTTCATTTCAGTACAGAATATTAATCAACTTGTAATTAATACCCTTTGGTATTAAAAAAATAACCTCTAGGATCCATTAATTTAAGAAAACGGTCGTCGACAAATCCAAGTCGTAATAAGATTAACCTAAATAAACTGGTAGATCTTTATCGCTTTCTTTGAATTCAAGAATTACTGTATAAATCTTATGAGCTAATCTCTCAGCTTCATCAATTGTATCTTCAATAAGTAAACCGATAAATTCTGCTTGATTAAATTCTTTGAAATTTATGTTTTCCTCTGAATATAATTTTTCCAAGAAATTAGAATGTAACATATCCGCATCCTTCTCTAATTTGCTAATCTTTTGTAAGTCTAAAGAATATTGAGTCTTTTCGATTGAAATAAACCAATCATCTAAGGAATCAAATAATTGGATTAAAATGTTTATCATCTGCAGTTGATGATCTTTTATCCAATCTCGCATTGTCGAAAGTCCAATTCTGTGTCCGATTCTTTGAACATTTTCCATAATATACTCAAAACTCTCGTATACACGAAGAAAATCTAACTTTTTAACTGGAAGGAAAATATCATTTAGAAGCTGATTATACACAGATTGAGAATAAAGTTCATTTCGATCATCAAAGTTTTGTAGTAATTCGGTCATTTCAGCTGTTTTTACATTTAGATCTGCTTTTTTCAATATCATTATTTCGTAAGTAATATTCTTAATTAATGTTTCAAATATCTCCAATAATCGACCTTGTTTAATTAAACTAGCCATTTCATGTATTTCAGCTTCTTTTTCTTTATCCTTCAAATTACATATACCTCCTCAATTGTCATCAATCCATGGTTATCAATCATTATTTTGAGTTTTGGAATCACTTGTTGAATTACTACTGGGTCATCTATTATCTCAATTATTTGGGGTAATTCAATCATGCCCCGTAGTAAACCTGCTTTATACTCTTTTTCTCCATAGGCAGCAATACCTTGAATAACTAGGGCTCCCAAAAGCCCCTCATTTTCACAAAATTCCAATATTAATTTGGACAATTTTTTCTTGTCTTTTCTAATATTTCCAGGAACTCGTATTAATACTTTGAGCATTTTCCTTATGTGAAAACCCCCCCTCTGTTCACATAGAATATAGCTAAAGCTTGACCAGCATAACCCCCTAAAAAAACGAAAACAAGTGTTGAAAAAATATTAGTAAATCCTAAAGGGATGGTTTCTTCACTTAATTTAATTGTTTCCACCACAAATGTGGACATGGTTGTCAGACTACCCATAAATCCTGTTCCAAGAAAAATTAACCAGTTGCTTTCTAATACATTAAGTGAATATAGAGTTACAAGAAATCCAAGCAGTCCACTTCCAATAATATTTACTATTAAGGTTCCATAAGGAAAATCACTATTTTTGTAATATCCTGTAATCCAGTATCTTGCTAATGCACCAAACATTCCTCCAACAGCAATAAGAATGTAGGGTGGAAATCGATCCAACATAAACTGCAAAACATAACTTGTTACATGATTTTATCGATTTTCAAGGTTATTTTTGATAACAAATTCAAATTCTCTAAAGCAAGTCTCAAAGATCATCAATTCTTACAAAAGAAATTGGAGTAATAGCAAACCACAGGTTTCCTAATATTATTGTAACGCATTATTGATACTTCTAGGTCAAATCTGTTCCATACATGTTTATTATATAAAAAGTCCTAACTAATATTATCCAATAATAATATGGTGCATAACTATGAAAATAATAAAATTTTTCTTAATACTATTACTACTAGGGGCGTTAGTTCAAACATCTTCCCTGGTGAATGCTAGAGACGACCTTGGTCTTTTACAAACAGAAGACGAGGAAGACGATGAAACTCATACGGAGGACGAAGATGAAACCGATGATGACGATCATACTAATCACGAAGATGATGATGATGAAGACAGTGAAGACGAAAAAGAAGAGAAAGATAACGCTTATGAACGTCAAATCGAACTAGAACAAGAGGATGACAAATTTCAATTACAATCTGAACTAAAAGTTGGTGAAAACAAAGACAAAATAGAAGTCGAATTTAAAGTAGAAGATAAAGCTGAAATTAAGTTAAAATACAAATCTGAATCAGACGCTTTGGAAGCTAAATTCAAATATAGGGTCTCTTTTGAAAAAGTCGTTGAATATTGGGATGTTGATGGAACAGGGTTTAGCAACACCTCAGTAGCACTTTCCGAACTTAAATTCAAAGAATGGGATGTCATTAAATACGAAATATTAAATGTAGACGGAGCAGACGTGTATGTTGTTACTGCAACTACATCCGATCAGGTATTCAGTCTTGTGTTAAGATTTGCAGCTTCGATTTTGGCTTTAGACGGTGCCCTCTTAACCCCTAATTCAGTAAAAATTGATGTAATAATAAATAATTACGAATATTTGTGGGATAATTCTAGTTTAGCTGTTTCCGTCAAAATTAAAACTGAATCCAAACTTGAAAAAGAAGATCAATCAACTGAAGAAGAGGCTGGATTTGCATTAGGTGAAAGCCAAGTAGCTATTGGTGCATTATCAGAAGGTTTCTTTTCATGGGCAGAGACGGCAACTGCTGACGGTGTAGTTGTTGATGTACTTACTTCAACATTACAAGAATCTAGCCACGAAGATGATGATCTGGAAGAAAATGAGACTAGTCAAAAATTGTATTTCTCTTTCATAACTACAAATGCCTCTGCAATTGTTTGGGATCCTAAAGTTGGTGTGGTTAGCGAAGGTACACAAGAATTAATTGCAGCTATTGAATCAAAGTTTGGTCCAGCAGCAGGAGATGGGAGTTCCCTCCCAGGATTTGGCTTTTGGATGATATTAGTTTCTCTGGGAGTCATACAAGTCTTTATATTAAAAAGGAAGAATAATTAAGTAGATAAATATCAAGCACGCAGAGCTTGATTTATCTTCCTTTCGAAAGAAATCGCGAAAATTAAAATAATTAGAAAATAAGGAATGGAATGTTGTGAAATTATTCTCATTATTGATCCTTTGTCTTTTTGTAATGAACATAACAGCCACAGCAATTGAAATCGATCAAGAAGATAATACACCTCAAATTTTACTGATGCATTCTAATTCTACAGAAAAAGTTACAATCGCTTCAATTTTTCAAGATATTTCAATTTCTAATAATTTAGATACTAGACTCATTTCTAATTTGACAAATACCAATTTGCAATCTTATGATATGATTATTTTTGTAAGTTCTAATGAATTTGATTTGGATGAAAATGTTGAGGATAGAATTGAAACTTTTTTGAGCGACGCTTCAAAATTTTTCATTTCCTTTAGCCCATTTCTTGATGAATTTGAAGATAAATTGGAAGAGTTATTAGGTATTAAAAAGCTCGAAAATATTTTCCCTAAAGACAATGTTACAAATTGGGATTTGAAAATGGATGTAGATTTTGGAAGTTTAACACAGGGAAGCACCTTTAGCTACTCAGGTCAATATGCTGAGATTGAACCAGTATCTAGTGCTAGTACAATTGTGTCTGTGACTGATATAAACTTTGATGGTGAATTTGATGAAGAAATTTCTTTTCCAGCTCCTGCCATCATTAATGCAACAACAAATAAAGCCCAAATAATAACTAGTACATTATCACCATTTTCTAGCAATTCGTTAAATCCTCTATCACTTAATCAAATACCGCAGCCATTCGAGGTTTTGCTTACAGAGATTTTTCGTTCTAGCATCAATATAATAAGTCAGACTGGTAAAACAATTATTACTGACACAAAAGTTAATGAAAACGACATTGATGATTCCCCAATAGATAAAATTCCGTTGCTTCCTGATCTCCCATTTGGTAACTTCTTGATATATGGAATAATCTTACTAATTTCCTTGTTTATCACTAAGCTTCTCGGAATTCTAGATTGGGTTTCTCGAAAAGCCATAGGTTTAGGGATCTTTATAATTGGAGCATTTTATAGTGTTGAAGATAGGATTCTAGATCAAAAAGATGTCTACCTAAATCAATCAAGAGCGGATATAATGGATTTTTTGGATACAGTGGGTAAATATGGTTCACATCTACGCGAAATAAAATCAACTACCCATCTTGGATCAGGATCCCTGCTTTGGCATCTGAAGGTATTGGAAGACTTTAATTGGATTGTAAAATACAAGATTGATAGTTTTACAGTTTATGTCGCCTATAGTCATGAAACGACATTTGATCCATATGTGAAAAGTTTGGAATTGAAATTACAATCTAAATATTCTTTTGATCTAATCGAAGCTTTACTCAGTATTAGTTTTGATGAAAATATTGTCATATCAGATCTTCAAGATCTTACTGGAGTTCCAAATAAAGCGATAAGGAGATTTATAAATAAACTAGCTGAATTGGATCTTGTAAAAATAAGATCACAAAAACCTATAAAGTTTAGAATTTACAACCATTCTATTTTGAATAACCTTCACGAAAGTTTTAGATTGAGAATTGAGTACGAAGTATCGGATAATTCAGTTAACGTAGAAGAGATCGACTAACAATTATTATCGTTAAAATTTTAATCGTTTCCCATTTTTTTTTGCCACCCAATTATGAATTATAGATTCGATAGATTATAAATGTTCAAGGAGTTCATTCAGTATTCGTAAAGAAGCAAATTAATCTCACCATAATACTTTCACCTACCTCTCTCAATCAACATTTTTTAATTATCAAGTGAATAGATATGATTGGTGCAATTTCAATCATTAGCATCAGGTAGTAATGGAAATTGTTCTGTTTGGGATACACCCAATGGTGCCATTATTTTTGATGCCGGAATTTCAAGAACACGGATTATTAAAGGTTTAAATAATTTAGATGTTGAAGCGAAATCTGTCAAATATATCTTTATTACTCATGCCCACTGGGACCATGTTAACGGTTTACCCGTATTAATGAATTATTTGGAAAATGCACGCGTAGTAGCAACATCCCAGACTATCAATGAATTAACAAAATTAAAAAAAAATGATATCAGATATCAAAATATTGCTAATAAAGCAATTCCTGTAGAATTTGATGATACAATTGAACTTTCCAATCGATTTAGCGTTTCATGTTTCCCTGCGGAGCATGATATTGCTGGAGCTTCAGGGTTTCAAATAAAACATAAAAAATCTGATTTTACAGTGAGTTACATTACTGACACAGCTAGTTTATCTCTAGATTTTGTGGATGCTATGAGTCATTCTGATATTTTCTTCCTCGAGAGCAATCATGATCTAGAATTATTAAATAAATCACGACGCCCTTATTGGCTAAAACAAAGAATAAAGAGTACACATTTATCAAATAATAAGTTCTTACATTTAGCCAAACAAATTATTTCAGATAGGACAAAAGTCGTATATCTGGGCCATTTAAGTGGTGAGTGCAATGACGAATTTATTGTTGCTGAGCAAATGAAAAAATTTACCAAAGTTCAACCAGTGAACTGGGTTGTTTGTACCAGATCAAGAGAAAGTGCTAAATTTATTTCTACTAAATTTGGATTTGAAATTCAAGGAGGATTAACCAATATTAATGATGATAGAATCAAATCAGATCATAGTTTAGCCTCTTTTTTTTAGGTATCAATAAAATAATAATTTTTTTTTATAATTATCCCACTCGTATTACAATAAATTAAATATTAACTTCAATAAAATTCAAGTAGAAGATGGTATTTTCTGAAATTAAGGAAAGTCTGAGCAATCATAATTTTGAAAATGCCATAATGCTAATTGATAATATTGAAGAAAAACATCAACTTGAAGCGAAAATCTATAAATCTGTAGTCTACGTAAGAAAAGGAGACTTCGGTAAAGGTCTCAAAATCGCCAATGAATCGATAAAGCTTGCTAAAAAAAAGTCTGACTATTTTAGATCTACTCATTCCTTTGCCTTTGAGATTTTTCTGATTATAACTAAAGTGACAATTGAAAGAAAAACATAAGAAGAATTAATATCTAAAGGACTTTCATCACCATCTCCTTCATTTGTGCTGGTCTCTAGCAATTCGGGGTTAATATAGACCCAAGTACCCCCAGTTCCCTCATTTCCAAGCTCATCAAATATTTTCATATCCAATGGTGGCTCTATATGATTGAATATAATGATATAATTGACAATGGGGCACCGATTGTATCATCGACATTAGGTAAAATACTCCAAGAAATTGCAAATGTGTCCACAATAGAATTTACAGTTACTGAAAATCATTTTGAGAAATATGAATTATATCAAAACCAAACTCTATTCTCAGGAGGATTTGAGGAGCTATCGGTTTGGAAATTTGAAGTTCCTGTTACATACAGTAACACTACATGGACATTAAAAATATTTGATGAGCTTGGAAATGAGGGAACTGGGGGTACTTGGGTCTATATTAACCCCGAATTGCTAGAGACCAGCACAAATGAAGGAGATGGTGATGAAAGTCCTTTAGATATTAATTCTTCTTATGTTTTTCTTTCAATTGTCACTTTAGTTATAATCAGAAAAATCTCAAAGGCAAAGGAATGAGTAGATCTAAAATAGTCAGACTAAATTTACATATAATATTATTACACCTCTAAAAGAAAATAATTAATTAGCTCAGAGTTAACCGAAATTAATTGTTATAGTTATTCTAAACGCCTTTTCCAAAATCTCCCCATTTCCGATCATCAGTCTTTCAACACTGATCATTCTTATACCTGAATTATAGCTAGAATGCAATTTAAACTCGATCGATCACTATACTTACTCTATTGATCGACTCATGTCCCTAAAGTAACCCATCATCCCTCAAATTAGAAAGATAATTTTGGATTTTTTCAATTTGATCAAAATTTATAAAACTAGCTCCTAGTGCATGATACATTGATAACCAATCAGTGACAACGTCGATTTTGTAAATCAGATTATCCTTGAATTCGATGAATAGTGCTACATCAAAATTGACTTCCTTGTCGAGAGTAAATTTAATTGTAGAATTTTCTGGTTGTTGAATAAATTTAGTGGTTGATGTGATATATACTGCTGCACTGTTTTCACTTATCACGATTCTATTCGTTTTTCCATGTCCTTGACTAAAATGTGGTCGTTTCCAAGCTCTACGCACCCAGTCAATAAGAGCTTGACGTACAGGATTTCCTGCAGATGTCCTGGGTTTATTCTCAGAATCCAAAAAAGTTTCACTTTCATCTAGGAATTCATTCAGAAATCCCCATTTCAGAGAAGAATTCGGGAACGAATTGGTAAAGTCGGGATGAAGAATTTCATCAGCAAGTTCAACGTTCCATGTTGTGTTAACTTCTTGCCATAATTCAACCAATTGTTCATTGCTATATTTCGCACTCATAAACGAAGATCTATCGGTGAAAATAATAAATATTACGCATACAGTGCTATCCAACAATCAATGTTGGATTGCATAATCAATCGATTGATGTCTTACTCGAAAGTTCCGATCTGTAATCAAAGATATAGTTATTCTAAACGCCTTTTCCAAAATCTCCCAATTTCCGATCATCAGTCTATTGCATTTAGCCCAATTTTAGTCGCAACGGAATTCATCCAAATATCATTTTTGCCCTCAATAATATTCCAATCTGAAAAACAATCCCGAATTCCTTTTACAACTTTTTCGGTGTATCAAAAAAACTTTATCACATGGCAATAATTGTATAGTAATTTCATAATTAATTCTATTAAATCTTGAAAATTGTTAAAAACTAGATCAATTAAACGTTCTATACTGATAGGAAAGAGAAGGTAGAATGACAAATCACAATCTATCAATAAGTTTTATCATCATTTTAATGATTTTTTTCCATCCAATAAATGTAGATGCTGCTGCTTCATTTGTTGACGATTTTGAGTATACTAACTTTCCGAGTGCCTATGATGTTAGTACAGACATAGGCGCATCCATTGAAATTACTGATGAAAGAAGCATTTCGGGAGAGAACAGTCTAAAACTACTCACAACTAGCCAGAATGGAGGTGGCACACTATTAATCCCTTTGAATATAGATTATTTTCCAAATATTGAACTTATTTTATATCACTTTTTTGAGTCAAGTTTTCCATGGTTCGCAATTTCCATATCTGGGGAGACGACTGGAGGGGGCATTAAAGAATTTTATTTCGAATATGGTAATCCAGATCAGGCTTGGGTTGATGATGGATATTTTACATTTCGAGGATTCACAGAAGCAGAAAAGGAACACAAATGGGTCATGCTTTATGCAAATATCACAGCGGATCTTGAAATTGCATTCCAACATCCAGATAATCCTTTTGATTCTTTCAATCCACTGACGCTTACTTCTTTGGTATTTGGTTTGGATGGTGCTCCTTCAGCTGATGAATCGAGAGTAATCTATATCGATGCAATCCAAATCGGATCAAATCTAGATATAATAGATATCGAGGTGACCTCGACAGATACGTCAAGCGATCAGTCATTTAGATCTTCATTGCTGACACCCATATCCACTGAACCCCGCCCATTACCTACACTAGTGTTACCAGTTGCGGCCCCCTTCCTTCTCATTTTCTTTGGTGCAGCTTCAATTACTATCATTATCAGTTTATTTTATCTGCGGAAATCTAGGGCCCCTTCTATTAAAGAATAATTAACTTAGATCAAGATCTGGAAATCAAATTTAAATGGGTTTTCTACTACATTGAAATGAAAAAAAAATAAAAACCTCAGCTATTAATCGATCGAAACTAAGAGAGGTTACCAAAAAAATTTATTCATCAATGACTAATTGAATTATAGTTATTCTAAACGCCTTTTCCAAAAAATCCTATCTCCGATCATCAGTCAATTCTAAAATTCTTATCAGGTTGACGGAGTGATCGACTGAAAAACTTAGTGTGCCATCCCAATAAACGATAACATTAGGAAAAAAATAATTAATTACTTCTCACTACCTTTATTAATTTTGAAAGTATGTTTAACTAGATTACAAATGGGAATTGAATGTGAGGAACACCCGGTTGGGTGTACAACAGAGCAAAAAGAAGCAGTCTATAATAACATTACGAAAACGGCTACAATCCATTTTTTGGAAGACAGTCAATTTGATCCAATATTTGAGAAAACTTTCGAAAATAAATACGGAACTATTCGAAAGCTATTATCGAGGGGATTTACTAAAGATGGGGCAATTCTCATTCGAAAAAACACTAGAATTGGACTTAAGAGACTTATCAAGCATGAATTTGGTCATCTATTTGGTTTGAACCATACATGGAATCCTGTACTAATGAATAGAACATGGGTCTTCAGATGGTTTGATACACCCAAAATTATCGTCCAAAAAGTATAATCGCGGAACAACTTATCAGTCTCAGAATATAAGACATCTGGATTGGTGCAATTATTTGTTCGAGTTCTTCGATCTTATCAGTGATTTGATCTGATGAGGTATAACCCTCCGAATTTACAGTCAAATCGATTGTTTCTGGTTCTTGATAGAAAATTCATACCTGTTGAGGAGCGTAACTTGAAGAAGGAATTCGGAGAGGAGTTTCAAAAATATTCTCAACGAGTTAGGAGATGGATTTAAAAAAGTAATAACATTATTATTAATTATTAACCGTTATCCAATAGATAAAGTCAAACTGGAGATTAAATCCACTTTCTAACGTTTTTTCTAATTTCAGCTCCTCAATAAATCTTGATCGATCTGTCAACATCAAGTTCAGAAAAATTTATAAAATGTAAACAAATGAGGAAAATATATTTGTTATTAAAGGGAGGTGAAGATAAAAGATGACTAAAGAATTTCATTGTAGAGATGTGGGTTTTGATTGTGATGTAATTGTACAAGGACAAACTGAAGATGAACTCATGACCAAAGTTGCTATTCATGCAAAAGAAGTCCACAACATGACTGATATCTCTGAAGACGTAGTAAATAAAATAAAGTCGGCCGTTCGTGAGGTATAAACTACCAAAATCTGATTAAATTCATTTTCTTACGGTTTTCTTATATAACAATACTCATTGGGTTTCTCTCGATTATTTTAGCACTATTCTACCCTGAAACAATGTTATTATCACATACTCAAATTTTTAAGATGGCAAAAGTTTTCAGTATAATTGAAGATGGCACGTTAGACGAACATGTAGTACCGATTGGTATTGGTAGTAAAAATTCAATCAAGAAATATTTAAAGGAAATTAGCAATGTTTTATCGGCTCAATCTGATGATAAACCTAAATGATGGATCGATTGTGAAACCCAAAACTATATTTTGTTTATATGTTACTTAAGGATGCCCCGATGTTAAATTCAGTAAAATTTACTAGATGCTCAATCCTGCAATCAAACCAGCAGCAATTACGCTATCCTCTGATATTAACTATAAATAATTAGAAGTGGTTAATGAAACGTAATTCCATAATTATATTAAAAAAATGATTAGAAAAGAAATATTTAGAGTCTGAGACGAGGTATGAGTAAACCTAAAAATATGTTACCCATTATCAAAGAAACCTATGTAATAGAAGTTACAAATAGACCTAATATTGGTGAAGTATTCAGTTCTCCTACTACTTTTTCGTTTAATTTTCCCAACAAAGATACAACATTAAAAGCCTATACACATATCCTAGGCGGGTTAGGGACTGATGACATGATACTTAGATTCATCGTGGGAGATATAAATCGAGACTTATCTTATCTCCAAATTGAAGTTGTGTTAGGGCTGATTTTGACGTACTTCTTGTTAATAATTATTTTGTTCTTTAGTAGAAGTTCCATTATAAATTGGATAAATGAATTTCGTAAAGATAGAGCTATCCGTAACTATTTGTAACGTGTCTTCCTTATTACTTACAACTAGTTGAAATCCCATAAAGACTCGAAAAATTAACATTGTATGCATAGGGAGGATAACCGTTTTCATTCTTTGTAGAGATAATTATCTCAAATCCGAACCAAATTGTGATGTTAATGAGCGATTACTTAAAATGGATATGGCTTATCTTCTTATGGTGAAATATTTTTTGAAAAGGAGAAAAACAATATTATTATTGATTTTGCTACTTTGGCTGCTAACGAATTCGTTCTTTATTCTAACCAGATCTCCATCTATTTTTCAAATAGCTGAATACCAGAGACTGAAACCAGTTTCACCTAATTTCTATGTAATCGACGTATACGCTTCTCAATGGGCATATTCGATTGTAAATAGGTATGATAAAATTAGTGAAATAAATAAGGGAATAGATGAATTTGAAGTAATCAGGCAACTAGATTTAGGCACCAAAATTGCTTTTGAAGCTGGTTCCAAAATTCTAATTTATTTCTACTCAAGAGATACCCAACATCGATTACTTCTCGAGAAACTTGAATTCCAGCTTATTTCCAAACGTCCGGAACCCGGTCAGCTGTTTAGTATACCAGTCTCTGATACACTTGAATTTCCATTAAGTCGAGGTATATACAATAGTGTTGAGGGCATTTTTCAGGGATTAGGTACAGACGATATGGTCATCACATATTATAATGGAGAACCACGATTAACCGATCTATCCTTCGAATTCTCAAAAATTGGGCCGCTTCTTGCATATGGATTAATAAATTTGTTAGTCCTTTTTCCATTGATCCGTTATTATTGGAAACGAGCAAGCAGAATTGAGGAAAAATCAATAGATGCTGATCCGGAACATTAGAAATGAAAGATCGATCGAACATTTATATTCGGGGCATCCTTTAGTTACATAGAAGCTGTTTCAAAATAAATGGTAATTTATGAGAATTGGTGGTCAATTTTCTTTAATTGGTAGTATATTTTTACTAAGCAAGTAATTACTTACTCAAAACAAAAATCAATAAAAATGTAAAATTATGCCGTTTGAGGAATTGAGTTATCGTTCGATTTACGAAATATGAAAATGAAACAATAATTTTCAGTTATAATATATTAATTGTCTGGGAAGTTATTTTCAAACAGCTTCATATATATTGATATTATCGATCGATCGAAATTACAAATCATCATTTCAAGGCATAAAAACGAATATTTCATTTAGACTTAATTATCTGTAAATATTAATCAATTCCATTCAATTATCTCATCCCCAATTATTGATTTTATGTAATGTCGAATTAATAGCCTATCAGTCTCGACAAAGGTCAGTTAAATATACTATTTTATGTCTTTCAACTATTAGAGGCTAACAAATGCTATAAATAAATAAGCTAAATTAATATCAGTATGTCAGACCAACCAGATGATAATGATCTCAAATCAGGAAAGGAAAAATTATTACACGTAGAAACAAGATCAAGCTCTAGTGCAAAGCCAATTTTCAAGTGCCAGGATTGTGGATATATAGAAGAGATTCCTGCCGATGTCTTAAAAAATATGGATAATGATGAACCATTCGAAAAACCAGTTCATCACGACAAACCAATGCATATCAGCGTTGTC